>CAZPCE010000234.1:0-1522 GCA_964584915.1 uncultured Arenimonas sp.
AGTACCGGATGCGCTGGTAGCTGCCTATCCTAACAAAATCATCAATATCCATCCTTCATTACTTCCTAAATTTCCGGGTCTGCATACCCATGCACGCGCCTTGGAAGCGGGAGAAACATGTCATGGAGCCAGCGTTCATTGCGTGATTCCGGAACTCGATGCAGGGCCGGTGCTGTCGCAGGTTTGTGTGGAAGTGCAGCCGGACGATACCGATGAAATGCTTGAACAGCGCGTACTTGCCCGGGAACATGCGCTATTGATTGAAACCATCGTAGCGCTGGAAAAGGGCCGCATACTTTTACAATCGCCACCTGAAAAACCCTTGCAACTCGATAGCCACAACTGCCTGCAGGACAAATCATGAAGAACATTGTTCTCGTTTTTGCATTATTGCTTCCGGGTTTCGCCGAGGCGATTGTTTCAATACCTCAGGAAAAAACGGCAAATTCTGCTGTTCGCGCGAAAGCATTCACTGCCAACTACGTGGTGTTTCGCAACGGAAAAGATCTGGGTACCGCCACGATCAAATATGCCGATGCCGGGAACGATCGCTGGGAGTTGTCCACCCACACGCTGGGCACCGGAATTGCGGCAATAGCAGGTGTCGAGCTCAACGAACGATCCCTGATTCGCTGGAATGACGGAAAACCCGAAACCGTCGACTACAACTTCAGCCAGAAGGCCGGCTGGAAAAACAAACAGCGCAGTATTTCCGTGAATGCGCAGAACAGGACCATCCTTAGCCAGGACAAGGAAGATAGCTACACCCTCAAATACCAAGCGGGGGTACTGGATCGCCATGCCATTACCGTGGCCATCATGCAGGATTTATTGCAGGGCAAGCGCGGCGACCTGAGCTATCCGGTCGCCGACCGCGATGAAATGAGCACCCAACTCTATCGCCTGATCGGCAATGAAAAAATGGATACCGCGCTGGGCGTATTGAACAGCCTGAAAGTGCAACGCATTCGTGAAAACCCGAATGGTAAAACCACGACGCTATGGCTTGCGCCCGACCGGCAATTCGTTCCGTTGCGTATACAGCAGAAAGAAGGCAACGGCGACGTGATTGAAATGCGTATCAGCGGCCTTCGCTGATAACTGCAAAAAATCCGTGCCATCGACATTGAATGTTCGATGGCACTTTTCGTTTACACATTCGTGAACGAAACATCCTGTAACAACTTTTGAAAAGCATTGGCTTTTCCGCGCTGGCAATTCCCTGAAAAAAGGGAGAGCATGTCCTCATTAACCGGGCAATACCGTTAATGCTATTGGTATTCGAAATGAATATCGCACAGGGGATAGCGCATATGTTCGATCGTTCAGTCATCGTCAACTCGACCCGTATTGACCTCGCCAAAACGACACTACTCGCCTGCTGGCTAGTCTTGTCGAACCTGGTCGCGAACCAGGCCCAGGCTGATGACAATCCACTGGAAGTAAGGCTTTCCACCGAAAGCAAATCGGTAAAGGTCGATGACTCGACCGAAATCAATGTCTTCGTTTCCAGGGAAAAAAT
>CAZPCE010000234.1:1532-4767 GCA_964584915.1 uncultured Arenimonas sp.
AGGCCCGGCTAATGCGAGCTTGTTTCCAGGCAAGGGCAAGACAAATGCCAAGGGAATCGGACAACTTCGCATTGTGGTGCACACACCCGGCCAATATAAATTCCAGGCCGAAGTCTGCGGTCAATCCGATAGCAAGACCTTCTGCGAAAACCCCGCCAAAGCCGGATTTGAACTGGAAGCGAATGCCCCCGTTCCCGTCGGCGCAGAAAAAATTATTTTCGGCGCTGCCATCGCCGCACCGCCGGTTACCGGAACCACCGGCATCCATTCCGATCCCAAGACAAAATTTGCATCACTCACTGCACAGACATCCACCAACATCGCCGGTGCGGTCAATACGAACATTCCACTGAGCGCCGTCTACCTCTACGGTGGAACCGGTTTTACCGGCCAAAGCGTCAACTGGACCGTGACACCCGCCGCGACTCTGTCGAGTACCAACACGCCGGTTAGCAGCGATGACGGACTCGTCAGCACAAACTTTCAGGCGACTGCCTCGGGCACCTACTTCGTTACCGCTACTGGTACCTGCCCCGGCAATTTATCTTCCGATGTTTGCGCACCTCCCTCGCAGAATTTTCGCATCCAGATCAATGCCCCTTCACTGGTCAATATCAGCGGCAATTCGCAATCGGCAGGACCCGGGCTCGCCTTGGTGGCGCCACTGGTGGTTCAAGCACAGAACGCAGGCGTGGGAACGCCCGGCGTCAACATCACATGGACGGTGGTTTCGGGGTCCGCAACGTTAGGCTCGCCAAGCACGGTCAGCAACTCCGTCGGACTGGCCAGCAATACGGTTACGGTCGGCGCAACCGTTGGGCCGATCGTGATACGCGCAGAACGCAGCGACGCCGCATCAACCTTCGTTCTGTTCAATGTGAATGCGGTTGCCCCGCAATTAAACCGGGCATCACCGGCGACAGTTTCCGGCAGCAGTTCAGGCAGTTTCAATCTCACGACATTTTCGAATTTTGCCGGCATCGCGAATAACTCCGGACAAATTTACTGGACCAGCAACCTTCCCGGACAAACCAGTTTCAGCAGCGCAAATACCGCGATTGATGCGGCAGGTCGCAGCAACGTCACCGTCACCACCAGCCAAGGCGGCAGCTATCTGATCACTGCCTGCTGGAATCTTGCCGGCAGCGGCTGCAGCGCCGGTGACCCGACCATTACCTACACGATCAACAGCAACTCGCTGCGAATTGTTTCGGGCAATAGCCAGGCATTACCGGTATCGCAAATCTCGGCACCGCTCGCCGTGCAATTATTATCGGGCGGGTTTGCCAACCCGCAAACGATAGCGTGGTCGGTTACCGGCCCTGCCACTTTAAGCAATGCCACGACAAGCACCGACGGAGCTGGCAATAGTTCAAACACGCTTACGTTTACCGGCGCCGGCAATGCCATTGCCACTGCAAAATGGCCATCGGTCGGCGGCACCGGCCAAGCCTTTGAGAGCGTCAGTTTTAATTTGACCTCAAGCGCGAATGCATACCGCATCACTCCGAATTCTTCGCTGAATGTCGCCGGCACGCTTGGCGTTCCAAGCAATCTAAGCGTTGATTACACTTTCAATGGGACTGCCGCTACCAGTTTGTTCACACAATGGAGCATCGTCAGCGGACCGGGTGGTGGAACATTGGGCAGCGCTACGGCAGCCGTGGCCGGGAGCGCAGATAGCGTCAATACCTTCACGCCGACAGTTGCCGGTGACTACCGCATTCGCGTGCAAGGCAGTTGCCCTGCAACCGCCGATCCCGATTGCCCGGGCAACTCTGTGGAATTTCTGGTCAGTACCGCAAGCGCCTCGAGAACCCTGTATGTCGACTCCGGCGACAATCAGAGTGCAGCGACCAATGCGCCGTTTGTATTGCCGCTGGTCGTGCTGGCAAACGACAACGGTGCCCCTGTCAGCGGCATTGCGATTGATTGGGTTGTAACCGTTGGCGATTCGATATTGTCCAGCGGAACCTCCATCACCGATGGCAGCGGTTTCGCCAGCGTCGATGTTACCGCCGGGCCGAGCAACGGGCTCACGACGATTACTGCCACGCGCCAGGACGAACCCTCGGCTACGGTAAGTTTCAATCTCAATGTCGGTGCGACAACTTACACACTAACGGCGAATGGTTCGAATAATTACGATCTGCCGGTGGGTTATGGCCTCTATCTGTCGGCGAATTACACGATCAATGGCAGCCCGGCGGTCGGCTTGAATATCTCGTGGTCTGCAGCTTCGGGCTTCCTCACCGCGACCAGCGTACCGGTTGATGCCTCCGGCAATGCCGAAACCATTTATTTCCCGCCGAATGCTCCCGGTGTTTATACCGTCACCGCTTCGGCGGATTGTCCGCCGGGACCAGCACCTCTTGCAGGCATGCAGGGGAATACGAAGGGAACTGGAACGACATGTCCACCACCGGATGAAATTTTCACGATCACCGTCATCGACAAGACCCTGGTCATCACTGCCGGCGACGGACAAAGCACACCATTGGCAACACCGTATTCAAGTCCGCTCACGGTGCAAGCATTGAATGATGGTGTTCCGGTGCCCGGCATTGCGATTGACTGGACCATTTCCGGCGGTTCGGGCACGCTCACATCGACAACACCTTCGATCACCGATGCCAGCGGCATCGCGACAATGACCCTCGATGCAGGAAACGTCGCAGGCACAGTCAGCGTCGAAGCCAACCGCCAGGATGTGTATTCCCCCGTCACGTTCAATTTGACCGCCACCGGCAATGTTTACGAACTGACAACAGTCAGTCCAAACGAAATCACCATCAATGTGGGCGATGTCGCCAATCTTGACGTCAATTATGTAGTCAACGGCGTTGCCGATACTTCACTCGAGACCCTGTGGAGCACGACTGGCGGAACACTGGGCAGCAGCAATGCTCCGGTGGATAGTGTCGGTGACAGCAGCAATACCTTCACCAGCGCAGTCACCGGAGATTTCACCGTCACGGTGGATGGCAGCTGCCCAGCCAGTCCGGATCCCGCCTGTCCGATTGCGCCGGTGACATTCATCATGCACGTGATTTCCGCCGCCCAGACACTCACAATCAATTCGGGCAATAACCAGACCACTCCACTCGGCACCAGCTTCGCTCTTCCGCTGCAAGTGCTGGCTGAAGATAGCAGTGTGCCGGCCAGCGATGTGACCATCGACTGGAGCATTACTTCAGGCGATGCAACGCTATCGAGTGCGAGCAATTTGACGAAT
>CAZPCE010000235.1:0-4728 GCA_964584915.1 uncultured Arenimonas sp.
CCGGCAACAAGGACATCAAGAGCGAAGAGCGTGAAAAAGGCCTCAAGAACGTCGGCATTGCCGAGGGCGAAACCGATAATCCGGTCAACCTGGATCGCGTTACGCAGGAATTGAACCGCCAGTACAACAACCGGGGCAAATACAACGCTCTTGTGGTGCCTGAAGTTGCCGATCTCGACCGCAACCGGGTCGATATCACATTGAGAATTACCGAAGGCAAGGCAACCCGGATCCGCGACATCAATCTGGTCGGCAACGAAAAATTCAGCGACGCCGAACTGCGTGAATCGTGGGAATCGGGCACCAGCAACTGGCTGTCGTGGTATCGCCGTGACGACCAGTACTCCCGCGAAAAATTGTCCGGCGATCTGGAAAAGCTGTCCAATTTCTACCTTGACCGTGGTTACGCCGACTTCAACATCGAATCCACGCAGGTAGCCATCTCGCCCGACCGCAAGGACATTTTCCTTTCGACCAGCGTGGCGGAAGGCGATATCTACAAGGTATCCAGCGTGCGTCTCAGCGGCGATACCGTGCTGCCCGTCGAAGAACTCAACAAGTTGCTGGTGGTGAAGGAAGGCGACACTTTCTCGCGCTCGCGCCTCGAATTTACTTCCGACGGCATCACCTCGACCCTCGGCAATATCGGCTACGCTTTTGCGAAAGTGAATCCGGTTCCGGAAATCAACCGTGAGGATAAAACCATCGGCATCAACTTCGTCGTGGAGCCCGGCCCACGCGTCCAGGTTCGTCGCATTCGCTACTCCGGCAATGTGCGTACCGCAGATGAAGTGCTGCGTCGCGAAATGCGCCAGTTTGAAGGCGCTTGGTATTCGCAGGCGGCTCTTGACCGTTCGAAAATCCGTTTGCAGCGTTTGGGCTATTTCGACAGCGTGGATATCGAGACACCGGAAGTGGCCGGACGCCCCGACCAAGTCGACGTCGTGATCAGCGTGAAAGAACGCAACTCGGGCAGCTTCGTGTTTGGCCTGGGTTATCAGGGCCTTTACGGCCTGACCACCAATGTGCAGCTCAATGAAAATAATTTCCTGGGTATGGGTAACCGGATCGGCGTGACCTTGCAAACGAATGCCTACTCGAACCGGATCAACTTCTCCTACTTCGATCCGTATTTCACCGATGACGGCATCAGCGTCGGTTACAACATCAATTACTCGGATAACAATCAGAATACTTCCGACAACGAAGACAACGGCATCACCCGTTACAACGGCAAAGTGGCCTCCGGCGAAGTCACTTTCGGCGTTCCGCTTACCGAAACCGATACGGTCCAGTTCGCCCTCGGTATCGATCGCAACCAGATCACAACAAATGATCTCAGCACGCCATTCACGCTGACAAACTATCTGGTCAGCACCCTTGGTGATCGTGCACGCGGGCCAGCCTATGCCTGTTCTGCCGACAGCGACAATGACCCGTTGACCCCGAGCTTCAACGACGACGCAGACCCATTGACCACCGATGCGCTCGACTCGACCTGCTTCGGCGATACACGCTTGTGGAACGTCAATGCCTGGCGTGCACGCGGCTCGTGGTCGCGCGATACGCGAAATGACTATTTGCTGCCTACCCGCGGTACTTACCACCGCATCGGTGCCGAAGTCGTGTTGCCCGGCAGCGATCTGGAATACTACAAATTGCAGTACCAATACGAGCAATACACACCACTGAGCTCCTGGCTTATCCTGAAACTGAGCGCCGATATCGGTTATGGCGACAGTTACGGCAAGACCAGTGAATTCCAGTGCGCCGATTACGATCGCTTCGGCATCATCGTTGCGGGTACCCAGAGAACTTGCGGACTTCCATTCTTCCAGCATTTCTACGCCGGCGGCCCCAATTCGGTCCGTGGTTTCGAACAAAACAGCCTCGGGCCGTTCCTGGAAAACGGAAGCTATAGACAGCCTCTCGGTGGCGGCCTGAAAACCCTTGGCAGCATTGAAATCCTGTTCCCGAAACTGTTCAGCAAGTCACGCGGCACCCGACTGTCTGCATTCGTCGATTTCGGTAACGTTTACGCCACGCCGAGCGATTTCGATGCAGGCCAGCTGCGTGCTTCGGCGGGTGTTTCCCTGCAATGGCAGGCACCGGTGGGACCAATCTCCATCAGCTACTCGACGCCTTTGCGCAGCGAAGAAGGCGACAAGGTTGAACGCCTGCAGTTCAGCTTCGGCCAACAGTTCTAAGACGGGGCCTGATAGTGTCAGGCCCTCGCTTCTCGCTGGCTGAGCTTGCCGAAAAGTTCGACTTGAAAGTCATGGGCGACGCCGATACGAAAATTATCGGCGTTGCTCCTTTGGCAATCGCGAACAAGGCGCAGATCAGTTTCCTGGCGAATTCACTATATAGAAAGCAATTGCCGCAGACACAGGCCGGTGCCGTCATCCTGCGTGAAGCGGATGCAGCGCTGGCCCAGGTTCCATGCCTGATCGCAAAAGATCCCTACGTCGCGTTTGCGAAGATTTCCGCGTTGTTTGAAACAAAGACCATCGCAAAACCCGGCATTCATCCAAACGCCGTCATCGACCCGAGTGCCAGCGTGGATCCGACAGCAAGCATCGGACCGTTTGTCAGCATAGGTGCGCATACGCGCATCGGGGCGAATGCGGTGGTCGGTGCGGGCTGCGTTATCGGCGAACACTGCGTCGTCGGCGCACAAAGTGAGCTCGTAGCGCGTGTCACGCTGGTCACCCGGGTAAGCCTTGGCGAACGTGTGCTGATCCATCCAGGCGCCGTGCTGGGTGCCGAAGGTTTCGGTCTGGCAATGGAAGCCGGCCGTTGGCTCAAGGTACCCCAATCGGGCGGCGTACTGATTGGCGACGACTGTGAAATCGGCGCCAACACCACGATCGATCGCGGCGCACTCGGCGATACCGTGCTGGAAGAAGATGTTCGACTCGATAACCAGATTCAGATTGGCCACAACGTACGGATTGGCGCGCATACGGCGATTGCCGGTGCTGTGGCGATTGCCGGTTCAAGCAGGATTGGCCGCTATTGTTTGATCGGGGGCGCCGCCGGCATTGTCGGGCATATCGAGATCTGCGACAAAGTGCGCATCAACGCTTTCAGTCTGGTCACGCATTCGATCACCGAACCGGGCGAATACACCTCCGGAACGCCGCTGCAGGAAAGCCGCGAATGGCGAAAAAATGCGGCTCGATTCAAGCATTTGGATGAAATGGCGCGTAAAATTAAGGGCAGTAATCAGAAAGAAGAATAATCCCATGAGCATCACCCTGCCCGTCGACGTTATCAAGATCCAATCGCTGTTACCTCATCGTTATCCTTTTCTTCTGGTAGATCGCGTGATCGAGCTCGAACCGCACAAACGCATTCGGGCCATCAAGAACGTCACCATCAACGAACCTTTTTTCCAAGGCCACTTCCCGGGGCACCCGGTCATGCCTGGCGTTCTGGTGGTCGAGGCAATGGCTCAGGTCGGTGGTTTATTGACCCAATTGTCACTGGAAGCGGCACCGGAGAAATCCGAAAAACTGTTTTATCTGGTCAAGGTCGATAACGCCCGCTTTTCGAAGATGGTCGTGCCGGGCGACCAGCTCGACATCGAGGTTGTCCTGAAACGCACCATCCGCAATATGGCGATGTACGAATGTACTGCCAGCGTGGACGGAAAGGTGGCTGCCAGCGCCGAGATTCTTTGTGCAGAAGGTAAGGCTTGATGATTCACGCAACCGCCCTGATTGACCCCAGTGCAAAAATCGGCGCGAACGTTTCGATCGGCGCCTACTCCATCGTCGGTGCCCGTGTCGAAATCGGCGACGGCACCAGCATCGGTTCGCACTGCGTGGTTCAAGGTCCGACCAGAATCGGCCGCGAAAACAAGATCTACTCGCATGCCAGCATCGGCGGCGATCCGCAGGACAAGAAATTCTTCGGTGAAGACGCCGAACTGATTATTGGCGATCGCAATACCATTCGCGAATTCACCACCTTCAGTCGCGGCACCGCGGATGGCGGTGGCAGCACGCGCATCGGCAACGACAACTGGATCATGGCGTACGTCCACATCGCCCATGATTGCCAGGTCGGCAACAACACGATTTTCGCGAACAACGCGACCCTTGCCGGTCATGCCATCGTCGAAGACTGGGTGATCCTCGGCGGCTTCGTCGGCGTGCACCAGTTCTGCAAAATCGGCGCGCATGCCTTTATCGGCATGGGTAGCCTGATCAATGCCGACGTACCACCTTTCGTGATGGTGGCCGATAAATACGCCGAAGCGCGCGGCATCAATTCCGAAGGCCTGAAACGCCGCGGTTTCGACGCCGAACGCATCAGTGCGATCAAGCGCGCGTATCGCACCGTCTTCATGTCCGGCAAACCGATGGCTGACGTCAAGGAAGAACTGGCCGCCAGTGCGGCGACCTCGGCCGATGTCGGCTTGATGCTGGAATTCATAAACCGCAGCGAACGCGGCATCCTCCGCTAAGTCGTGGGCAAGCCACTTCGATTTGCCCTGATTGCAGGCGAAGCTTCCGGCGACCAACTCGGCGCCGGCCTGATTGCCGAAATAAAGGAACGCCATCCCGATGCCGAGTTCGTCGGTATCGGCGGTGATTTGATGCGGCAAGCCGGACAGACGGCTTGGCACGACAGCCAGGAATTGGCCGTGATGGGCTTGGCCGAAGTACTAAAACACCTGCCTCGGCTGCTGCGACTTCGGCACGCGATTTTTGAACGCAT
>CAZPCE010000236.1:0-4726 GCA_964584915.1 uncultured Arenimonas sp.
CAATGCGATTGCACGTGAAACGACCAAAGATCTGAAAAACCGTCGAGGCACCATTGCGGCCGCTCGCAAATTATCCGAGCCCAATTCCGCCACCTCGGAATTCTTCATCAATCTTGTCGACAATCCGCAACTCGATTTCCAATCCGCCAACAGTCCGCTGAATCAGGGCTTTGTCGTGTTCGGACAGATTATCGACGGCATCGAGGTGATCGATAAAATCCGCAAGGTCGAGACTACCAACAAACCGGGGTTTCCCGGCTTGCCGACAAGGCCCGTGCTTATCCGCTCGATATCGCGGGTAGCGGAATAAGCATGTCGACTCTTTTCATCTCCGATCTGCATCTGGACGACAGCCGTCCGGAAATGACGGCCTTGTTTCTGGATTTCCTGAAGAAAGACGCGGCAAAAGCCGAAGCGCTTTACATTCTCGGCGATTTTTTCGAAGCCTGGGTCGGCGATGACGATGACGCAGCATTGGGTAAGACCGTGGCAAGTGCGCTGCATGCATTGAGCGACAAAGGTGTGCCGGTTTTCTTCATGCGTGGCAATCGCGATTTTCTGGTGGGTGCGGAATTCGCCAAGCGGGCCGGGCTGCAAATATTGCCCGACCCCTGCGTGCTGGAACTCTACGGCAAACCGACCCTGCTGATGCACGGTGATTTATTGTGTACCGATGACATCGCCTACCAGGCATTCCGCGCGCAAGTACGCAATGACCAATGGCAAGCACAATTTTTGTCGCAACCGCTTTCGGCTCGCCTCGCTTTTGCGGCCCATGCAAGGTCGGCCAGCAAGCAGCATCAAAGCGGGCTGATGAATGAGCAGCGGGAAAGCATCATGGATGTCACGCAAGCCAGCGTGGAATCGACAATGAAGCGTTATGGCGTCAGCCGCTTGATCCACGGGCACACCCATCGCCCCGCCATCCATCAGTTTCATCTTGATGAAACATCATCCCAGCGCATCGTACTGGGCGATTGGTACAGCCAGGGTTCAGTGCTGCGAGTCGATGCTGACGGTGCTTTTCTAAGCACACTATAAAAACGATGCGGCAAGCTCTGGGGAGAGAAACATGCGTATTATTTTGATTGCCCTTTTGCTGCTATCCAATATTGCGGTAGCCCGTGATGATGACCTGCCTCCGCTCTCGCCGTTGGACAAGGCACGCACCCAACTGCACGAAGCACTCGAAGACAGCAATCCCGATACCCGTAAACAGGCCGTGCAAGCGCTGGGATTGATCGGTCCGCGCCAACCTTACCTGGGCGAGCTGATCGACATGGCCGAAGACAAGGACGTGGAAGTCCGGATCGCCGCGATCAGCAGCATGGTCGACATCAAAGGACCCGAAATCATCGCCCCGCTGAGAAAAGCGCTGGACGATGATGTTCCCGAAGTCAGCTTCTCGGCGGCGAAAGCATTATGGGTACTGAATGATCCGGCCGGACGCGAGGCATTGTTGCTGGTGCTGGAAGGAGAATCAAAAACGTCTTCAAGCTACCTGAGTGATAAATCACGCAAGACCTTGCGCCTATTCCGGACCCCGACCAAGCTGATGATTTTCGTTTTGAGGAAAAGCGTCGGTTCCGTCGGCGTACCCGGTTTGGGCCGCGGGGTTTCTTCGCTGGAAGGCATGCTGGTGGACGGCGAGTTATCCGGCCGTGCGGGTACTGCTCTGCTGCTGAGCAACGACAACGATCCGCGGGTTATTGCCGCCCTCCGCGAAGGACTTGGCGACAAGACCTGGTCGGTTCGCGCGGCATCGGCCCACGCCATCGCCATTCAAAACAACACCGACCTGCAATCTGATTTGATCCCGTTGCTGGATGACAAAAAAGAAGCCGTACGCGTACGCGCATCGGCTGCCTATATTCGGCTCGAACTCATCAAGTCGGAAAAAACCAAGGTCCAGAAAGTCAAAAAGACGAAGCGGAAAGAACTTCGTTGAAAGACTGGGCGGGCCATGTCCGTCCGGCGTCTTGAATCAAAACTTTTTCAGGAAGCAGGCCATTAAAACCAGGCCTTTGAATTTTTCGACATGACATTCAATTTCTTCCTGGTCATCGGACAGGCGGACATGTTTTTATCGGGCGCCCTTGACCGTCAGAATCACCGTCCGCCAACACGTTTCCGTTACTGTCTTTTACGACGATGATGCTATTGCCTTAAAATTCTGCGCCTAGTTTCTTTGCGTCATAAGAAGCGACTTCATATTCAAGATTGGGCACGCCCTTCACCCTGATCTTGATATTTTTCGCCACTTGAAGTGCTTTGTAAAAAGCCTTGTCGTTCTCGATGAACAATGCCGGTCCGTTACCGGTATCCGCCTGTTTACCCGGGAAAGTTTTGTAATCGCCATCGTCGAACGAAACCTGCATCGTGCAGGGCGAGCCGCAATGGAACCGGCTTTGCGCGAGTACCAGATAGATGCTGTTCCCCCACTCCGGATGGATACGGATAATCATCCGGGCAGCGGGAGGCAAATCCGAAGGTTCGCCGGCGAACATTTCCGGATTGCTGTAAATGCCGGCCGAGAATTGCGTTTTCTTGCCGACCGCCACTTGCTGGTAATCCCAAAGGCTCGCGAGCCTGCGCTCGTCCTGCATGGCTTTTGCCTGCGAGCTGATTTCATCGTAACGAAGCTTCAACGCTTTCGCCTCGGCGCTTTCCGGAAAGCGGGCCATCAATACATCGGCGTTTTGCAACGCCAGCAGCCAGTTCTTGTCGTTCACCGCCGCGTCGAGATCTTTCATCAACGCAGCGGCTTGTTCGTTATTCTGCGCATCGGCCGGCTTTTCCGCATTGCAGGAAGCGATCAATAAAACCAGGCAAATCAGGATAATCTTCTTCATGGTGGACTCGTTAGTTGAATACGACTTGTGTACTGAGCTCTTCGAGCATGGCCATTTCGACGTCACCGAAACCCGCGGCATTGCGGGCGGGCAAATTATAAGGCCCGCGAATCGAGGCTTTCGCCAGACCGGTGATCAGGTCGCTGAAGGTTTGCAGGGGTTCTTTTTTCTCTTGCTCGCAACACCACAGAAACCAGCGGGTACCGGCAGCCACGTGCGGAATTTCTTCTTCGAGAATGATTTCGAGAATATCGGCGGACACATGGTCGCCGACACTGCGCAACCTCGCCATCATGCCCGGAGTGACATCGAGACCACGAGCTTCCAGCACACGCGGCACCAGCGCCATTCGCGCAAGACAGGAATGTGCGGTTTTCTCGGCCATTTCCCATAAACCGTTATGCGCTTCGAAATCACCGTAATGCATACCCATTTCGCCAAGGCGATTCGACAACATCGTGAAATGGCGCGCTTCATCCGAAGCCACTTTGACGAAATCGGCATAGAACCCGAAAGGCATATCGCGGAAACGATATACCGCATCCCAAGCCAGGTTCACGGCATTGAATTCGATATGGGTAATCGCGTGCAGAAAACAGGCGCGCCCCTCGGTGGTCCCCATGCCGCGTTTCGGCAGGTTTTTCGGCGGCACCAGAATCGGTTTATCGGGCCGTCCGGGAGCCGCGATGGGTTCAGGCATCCGTGTTTTATCGTCGAATTTCAATTCCCCGGCAAAAAACGCGGCGGCGGCTTGCCGGGTAAGCAACACTTTCTGATCAGGGTCGGATTCATTTATGCAGCGTTGTGCCGCTTCGAACAGGCATTCCATTTCAAATGCCCTTTATCTTGTAGCTGGCGTCGGCGTTAAATTCGATCTTGATTTTCCTGATGGACCGGTATTCATTCGCAGCGGCGACAACATGGATGCTGATGCCGTCTTTAGCAGGCTTGCAAACCGCCTTGCCTAACTGATAGTCGGCATGATCGTTGTTGAACTCTTCGATGCCGGTACCGTCCACGACGGTCAAGCCGCTACGATCGGCATTGAGGCCCAGCCTCTCAATGTAAACAAAACTTTGCCCATACATGTCGAGTTCGACGATGCGAAACGGCCCCGAGTTTTCACCCGCTTCCCAATGGCCGCAGGTGGTAATCCGGGTGATGTCGTTGATGTGGTATTTGAATATTTCATCGTACGCTACCTGCCGACCCAGCGCGAAAGCATCCGCACTCAGGCAGCACAGGACGAGGAACGACAATTTCCTGGCAAAGGAATTCATCCGGAAATATCACGCAGTCCGTTTTTTCTTTTTCGAATCGTCGCTGCGCGCTTGCTGCAGGCGTTCGAAATAGCCGGGCTCGATTCCGGTGATGTATTCGCCGTTGAAGCAGGACGAATCGAAATTATCGAGTTTGTGCTTCGGGCCGGACACCGCGTCTTCCAGATCCTTGATGTCCTGGTATATCAGCCAGTCGCAGCCGAGTATCTCCTGAATTTCCGCATCGCTGCGGCCATGGGCGACCAACTCGCTGACCGCCGGCATGTCGATGCCGTACACATTCGGAAAACGCACCGCCGGTGCGGCCGATGCCAGGTAAACTTTCTTGGCGCCGGCATCGCGGGCCATCTGCACGATTTGCTGCGATGTCGTACCACGCACGATAGAATCGTCCACCAGCAAAACAACGCGATCCTTGAATTCGAGTGGAATCGCATTCAATTTGCGACGCACGGATTTCACGCGTTCGCCCTGCCCCGGCATGATGAACGTGCGTCCGATATAACGGTTCTTGATGAAACCTTCGCGGTATTTGACGCCGAGCGTGTTGGCGATCTCCAATGCGGCGTCACGCGAGGTATCGGGAATCGGAAT
>CAZPCE010000237.1:0-4714 GCA_964584915.1 uncultured Arenimonas sp.
TAGGCGTTCATTCCACGCACCACGAATACCGGCAACCGGTAGTTGTAGTGGTGGTGGTAATGAGCGTTGACGGAACGCCGACCACCATCGTGCCTGAAAAGCCCGTTGCGGTGTCGTTGTGGATGTCGTTCGCGAAGTTCATGGCCCGACTAAAACGCATTGATGGGGTGGCTGTCAAGCAAAGCGGCCAATATCACTGTTTTTACAGTGCGCAGGAGACACAAAAACAAAAGGCAGGCACTCCTTCAGCGCGTGAGGTACGCCTCGGAGTGCCTGCCCGTCCTCTGTGGGTTGGGACTTATCGTTTTGCCAGATAGGCGTTGAATTCGTCCTTGTTCAGATGGCCGTCCTTGTCGGTATCGGCTTTCTTGAATTTCTTCAGCAAGGGGTCGCCGGCCGGAATTTCTTCCTTGGCCAGTGCGGCATCGGCATTTGCATCCAGTGCCTCGAACGATCCCGGTGCGGGTGTAGCGACTGCATCGGCTGCAACGGCTGCAACGGCAACAGGTTCTTGCGGGGGAGTGGCAGCATCCTGCGCCATTGCCTGACTTGCACCCAGGCCGAGGCTCATCATGACGGCACTAATGGTCAAAGTCATTGAATGATTGTTGCGTGACATTTTGTTTGTCATTGATTGTTATCTCCATGGTTAAACAGAACAGGGTCGAAGGCGGGGGCCTTCGGAAAGTAGATTGCCACTGTGTAAGCAACCCCAGCTAAACACCGGAAGCGCTTGAAATCATGGAGATTATTTTTTCGTTGAATGCTTTTATTACGCGAATTTAATGAGCGCCTAACGCGGTTCAGCGACTTAATAAAATATTAAAGATTGCGGTAAAGCGGATATTCAGCGGTGTTTGAGTAGTGGCTGCGTTCATGTTGCGTGTAAACTAGAGCCATGAATATTTTCAAGATCTTCACTCTCGAAGCCGCGCACCGTTTGCCGAATGTTCCGGCCGGTCACAAATGCGCACGCCTGCATGGCCATTCGTTCCGGGTCGAATTGCACCTCGATGGCCCGGTGGATCCGCAGACCGGTTGGGTGATGGATTTTTCCGAAGTCAAAAGCATTTTCAAGCCACTTTACGAGCAGCTTGATCATCATTACTTGAACGATATTCCCGGGCTGGAAAATCCGACCAGCGAAAATCTTGCTATCTGGATATGGAACCAGACCAAGCCGCTGTTGCCACTACTATCCGAAGTGGTCGTGCACGAAACCTGCACGGCGGGTTCTCGATACAGCGGTAAATAATTACCCTAGGAGCGTCCTTTAGGCGCGACAACTCCCGCCAGATCTATCGCGCCTAAAGGACGCTCCTAAGATAAATTCGTTGTAAGCATTGCCAAAAAGCCATCAAGCTGCGCAGGCTTGCCGGCACACACCCGCCCAAGAAACGGCGTTGCCATGCAACGTTGCAAGGCATCGAAATATTCTTCGGCAAACAACAAGTCCGGATCGGTGCCGGCGGCAATCCAGCCTATGCAATCAATGCCGTCTTCTTTCAACGCACGTTCTGTCAGTCGCGCATGGTTGATGCAGCCGAGTTTCAGCCCGACCACCAGAATGACAGGACAAACCAGCGCACGCACCAGATCTGACTGGTCAAGCGTATCGCTCAAGGGCGCAAGCCAGCCGCCCACGCCTTCCACCAAAACAACATCGGCCCTGTTCTTTACTTGCGCATAGGCATTCAAGAGGGGGCCGAGCGAAATTTCGACGGCATCATGCCGCGCGGCAATTTCGGGTGCCGTGGGCTCGCGCAAAGCAATGGGATTGATCAATCCATAAGGCAGGGGTATCGAGCCGGCCGAAATCAGTTTCAGTGCGTCGTCATTGCGCAAACCGTCACTGGTCATTTCAGAGCCGCTGGCAACCGGTTTCATGCCGACCGCTTTAATATTGTTTGCAGATAGTGCTTTCAGGCACTCAGTCGTTACCCAGGTCTTGCCGGCATCGGTATCGGTGCCCGTGATGTAAATGGCACAAGGGCTCATGCAATGTTTTTCTTTTTATAGTGACGCCGTATCAGGAACTGAAAAATATTCAGTCCAAAGAAAATAAAACCTGGCATGCCAACCCATAAACCGCTTTCGGGTTTTGCCGGAATAACCGCAGCCAATATCAACGAGAGTATCGAGAACAGCACAACCGTTCCCCACATCAGGCGCTTGTATTTGGCATAGGCGATTTCAATTTCGGAAAACCCGAGGCCGGGTCCCAGTTTCGCGGCTCGCGAAAACAGCAGGCACATCACCAGCGCCATCGCACCAAAACCGATCGCGAAAGTCTGGAATAGCGCAGGCACCTGCAGCCAGCTCTCGATTTTGAAATGGGTCGGCAAATAGTTCTGCGAGAGCAACGAAAAAAACGAGGCAAAGACCATTTTCAGCGGATAGACAAAAATCAGCAGGACAAAAACCAGCATCAGGCTCAAGCGCTCGCTGTAAGTGTCCTCCAAACCGAAGCGTCGGCTCCAGTCGGCATGGTTGAGCCAAAACTGCATGATCAAGGCGAAGCTGGCGGCATACGATGGCACCTGTTTGAGCGCATCCAGCAACATCGAAATGCTCGTGGGAATCTGGTCGCCGGAGATCACCAGCAAGGTCACCGCGAACGCAAATGCCGCATCGACAAAAGCTTCCAGCCGCGTCACTTTGTCGCCGCGTTCCAGGCCCAAACCGTCTCGAATGGTCTTCATCGTGTACTGACCTCTTTGTCTTACGCTGCTACACTTGGGGCACTCCAAGGAGCCCCCCATGTTTGAAAGCCAACAGCTTACCGGAACTCAAGCCGAACAGTACGAGCAACTGCTGCAGCAGGCCTCTGCCCTGGTGCACGGCGAAAGCGACAAGATTGCGAATGCCGCCAATTTGTCGGCACTGGTCTATCACGCCTTGCCGGATTTGAACTGGGTCGGCTTCTATTTTTACGACGGCAATGAATTGGTCGTTGGCCCATTCCAGGGTTTGCCGGCGTGCGTACGAATTGCGCTGGGGCGCGGGGTTTGCGGAACCGCTGCTGTCACAAAAAAAACACAGCGAGTAGCAGACGTCGAAGAATTTCCCGGGCATATCCCTTGCGATTCGGCATCGCGCTCCGAGCTGGTAGTGCCTTTGTATAAAGGCGAACAATTGATCGGCGTATTCGACCTCGACAGCCCCAAACTGGATCGCTTCGATGAAGTCGATCAGCGACACCTCGAGGCTCTTGCGAAAATTTTTCTGGGAGCCCTCTCATGAGCGTCGAAAAAATCAAGAACATCGGCCCCAAGAGTATGGCCTGGCTACGTCAAACCGGCATTCGTACGCAGGCCGATCTTGAAGCCGTCGGCTCGCTGGCGGCGTATGTCCGTATCAAGCGGGCGGGCTTCAAGCCGAGCTTGAATATGTTGTATGCGATGGAAGGTGCCATTCTCGGCTGCCACTGGCAGGATATTCCTGCCGAGCGTCGCAGCGAATTGATCGTCGCCGCCGATGCCGAGGTCGCCTTGTTGCCGCAACCCAAATACAAACGCATGCCGGTCGCCGGACCGGTGACCACCACCAATATGGAACCAGAAGACCACGCGCCCGCCGATGACCATTTTGGTTTTGATGACCCGATGTCATCCGGTAGCGACGATCACTGAACAGCGGGAAATTGAATGCACGATCAAGGCAATCTCGAACTGGTATTGATTTTCCTGTTGTCGGCGGTGATTGCCGTTCCGCTTTTTCGACGCTTCGGTCTGGGTGCAGTGCTGGCCTATCTGGTAGCCGGTGTCGTGATCGGGCCATTCGGCCTGAAAGTGGTCAAGGATCCTTCGAGTACGCTGGCATTATCCGAGCTTGGCGTGGTCTTGTTGCTGTTTATCATCGGTCTGGAATTGTCGCCCGCACGTTTATGGGTGATGCGGCGCCCGGTTTTCCTGATCGGCGGATTGCAGGTTTTGCTGTCGGCACTCGCGATCGGTGCGGCCTTGATGTTGTTCGGCTGGAGCTGGAAAACCAATCTGATTATCGGGCTGGGGCTGGCACTTTCATCGACTGCCGTGGTTCTGCAGTTGCTGGCGGAACGCAAGGAATTGACCACCGGCTATGGCAGGCTTTCATTTGCGATTTTGCTGTTTCAGGATATTGCCGCTATTCCGTTACTGGCACTGATTCCATTGTTGGGCGAAGCAAAAGCCGCCGCGCAATCCACGCCGCCGCTGGATGGCATCGTCAAGGCGCTCGGCATTATTTTCCTGGTGATCATTCTCGGCCGCCTGCTGCTGAAACAGATATTCCGTATCGTCGCCTGGACCCAGAGTAGCGAAGTGTTTACCGCCACCGCCTTGTTGGTCGTGGTCGGTACGGCCTACTTGATGCAGCTTGGCGGTTTGTCGATGGCGCTGGGTGCATTCCTTGCCGGCGTACTGCTGGCCGATTCCGAATTCCGGCATGAACTGGAATCGCAAATCGAGCCATTCAAGGGCTTGCTGCTGGGACTGTTTTTCATCGCGGTCGGCATGAGCATCAACCTGAAAATCGTGCTGGCCGAGCCGGCATTGATTATCGGTGCCGTCGTCGCCCTGCTTTTGGTGAAATCCCTGATCCTGATGTTTCTCGGCGGTTGCCGCCTCGGAAAATTATCGGCTCGTGAAGTGGTGATGCTGGGTGCGATGATGGCACTCGGCGGCGAGTTTGCGTTCGTGGTGTTTTCCGAAGCCTTCAAGTATGGCTTGCTGGA
>CAZPCE010000238.1:0-4696 GCA_964584915.1 uncultured Arenimonas sp.
GGGCGCTGACTTCGCCGTTGCGGACCATTTCATTGAATGCGAGTGCGAGGCGGTGGCGGTCGCCGAGGCCGACCCAGCAGATGCGGGCTGGGAGGCCCTGGAACGATATGCGTTCTTTCGCCATGTCGAGCCAGCGGTGCAGATGCGGATTGTCGGGAATCAGTTCTTTTACTTTCGCATCGGTTTTGTAGATGTCTTCCGGGTCGCCACTCAATGCGACCCAACGGAACGGGCCTATGCCTTTGCAGAATAAGGGACGCACATAGGCCGGGACGAAACCGGGGAAATCGAAGGCGTTTTTGCATCCGACGTCCTGTGCCATCTGGCGGATATTGTTGCCGTAATCGAACACCGGAATGTCCTGCGCTTCGAACGCGAGCATGGCTTCGACGTGCACGCGCATAGATTGCTTGGCTTCCATGATCACGTTTTGCGGATTGGTTTTTTGTTCGGCCAGATATTTTTCCCAGGTCCAGCCAATCGGCAAGTAACCGTGCAGCGGATCGTGTGCGGAAGTTTGATCGGTGACGGCATCGGGCCTGACACCACGACGTACCAGCTCCGGCAGAATTTCGGCGGCATTGCCGAGCAATGCAATCGAAACGGCTTTGCCTTCACTGCAATATTTTTCGAGACGTGCGAGTGCATCATCCAAATCATTTGCTTGCTCATCGACATAACGGGTTTTGATACGCATATCGATACGCGATTGCTGGCATTCGATATTCAAGGAACAGGCACCGGCCAGTGATGCGGCGAGCGGTTGTGCGCCGCCCATGCCGCCGAGACCGGCGGTAAGAATCCATTTGCCGCTGAGGTTGCCGTTGTAATGCTGGCGGCCCATTTCGACGAAGGTTTCGTAAGTGCCCTGCACGATGCCCTGGCTGCCGATGTATATCCAGGAACCGGCGGTCATCTGGCCGTACATCATCAGGCCTTTCTTATCGAGTTCGTTGAAGTGTTCCCATGTCGCCCAATGCGGCACCAGATTGGAGTTCGCGAGCAAGACGCGCGGCGCATCGGGATGCGAAGGAAACACGCCGACCGGTTTGCCGGATTGAATCAGCAGGGTTTCGTTGTCGTTCAAACGTTTGAGGGTTTCGAGAATCTTGTCGTAGCTGGCCCAATCGCGGGCGGCCCGGCCAATGCCGCCATAGACCACGAGTTCCTGCGGGTTTTCCGCGACTTCGTCGTCGAGATTGTTTTGAAGCATGCGGTAGGCGGCTTCGGTCAGCCAGCTCTTGCAGTTCAAGGTGGTGCCACGCGGGGCGCGGATGCTGCGGGTGTTATCGATACGCGGGTTGGACATGGGGCTCTCCTGTTGCGGCAATTATCGCCGATGCCTTGGAGAAGCGCACGGATAGGGTGGGAGCGACGGAAGTCGCGAGCTTTGGGGCTGGCTCCGTGGATGCTCCTGGGTCCCGGCGTTCGCCGGGAAGACGGATTCAAGCTTTCAGCAGGCCACAAAAAAGGGCCCGAAGGCCCTTTTGATACGGAGCGATTGGCTCAACGCCTGACCTGGATCGATGGGTCCAGCATCTGCAATGCATCACCGATATTGGTGGCGCCGGTGCGGTCGAGCTCTTCCTTGTCGTAAGAACGACCGGCGAAACCATTGCAACCATTCTTATCCTTGCGCTTGATCCGCGAACCGGTTTCGGTAACGCAATTGGTTTTCGCAGGGGCTGCAGCGGATTTATCGGCCGTGATGTTCACTTCTTCGGTCGCGGCGGCTTCTTCCTTGGCCGTGCTGACCGACACGCTGGCGCTCTGGGCATTGGCCAACATCGAAAAACCGAAAATGGCGGCACCTAAAATGAGTTTGTTCATGGCGAAGCTCCTGGGTAATTGATCAACACGGCGACCTTAACAAAACGAACCCAAACGTAGGGTGAAAAAGTCCGTTCAGGAAGTGTACGCGTCGGGCCGGCAATCCCCGATTTATTGCGGGCAGCTTGTGCGGAACGTGCCCTTCAATGCCTGCACCTCCTGCATCGTGGCCGACACCGGCCCGGGCGTGCCGCCATCGGTAAACACATGCCATTGGCCTTTCTTGTTCTTCACCCAGGTGGATTGGAATGTACCGGTCATATACCTTTTTTTGGCGTTCGGATCGGGATCGAAAATCCAGAACGGGCCGCGTGAAATCGCGGTTTTTCCGTCGGAACTGATGGCGACGAAATCGGGATTCCAGCGCAGGATGATTTCCTTGCCTTCGATGATGCCGGCCCAGGCTTTCGCCACTTCGGCACTGCCGCGCGTGTAAGAGCCGCTATTGTTGATGAACACGGCATGCGCATCGATGTGCTCCTCGAATGCCTTGGCATCGTGGTTTTCGACCGCTGCGGCGAAACTTTTTTCGCGATTCCAGACTTCGCATTCCTGCTTTCGCAGTGCCTTGCCTTGCTCGGCGGCCATGAGCTCTTGCGCTGCCGCGAAACTGAGGACAATCGTCAATGCCAGCAAAAGATTCGTCTTGGTGTTCATGGTTTCCCCGGCTTTGAAGTGGATTCAGTGTCCGCCTCCACGGTGACTCGCGCATGTGTCGAAAGTCGTACCGTGCCCTGCGTGGGAGCGGCTTAAGCCGCTCCGACAAAATAGGCCGGAAGTATTGATGTCCGAAAACGGCGAGTATTGCCCGGAAAACCGGCATAAGATGAGGCCATGAACAACATGATGCCCAGCCACGAAATCTGCGACCGCGCCCGGATGGCGCGCGATGCCCGCTTCGACGGCCTGTTTTTCATTGCGGTGAAGAGCACCGGTATTTATTGCCGGCCGGTCTGCCCTGCTCCCTCGCCAAAACCGAAAAACATCGTGTATTACCCGAATGCCGCTGCGGCGAGTGCGGCCGGTTTCCGCCCGTGTTTGCGCTGCAGGCCGGAGTTGTCGCCGAATGCCATGCAACACCGTTACCAGGACGAGTGGGTAAACCGTGCACTGGCCTTGATTGCCGATGGCGAATTGCAGGAAGGTTCGGTCGATACGCTGGCGTCGAAGATCGGTTTGAGTACGAGACAGATTCGCCGATTATTCTTGAGCGGATTGGGCGCAACGCCCATCGCCGTGCATACGACGCGACGTTTGCTATTGGCAAAACAATTGCTGACGGAAACCTCATTGCCGATGACGCAAATCGCGTTGGCATCGGGCTTCAAAAGCCTGCGCCGCTTCAACGCGGCGTTTGCCGAAGGTTGCGGCATGCCGCCGACGGCGATTCGGCGTTTGCGAACGGAAGCCCCTTCGGGTTCTTTGACACTGCGACTCGCGTATCGTCCGCCATTCGATTTTTCGTTGATGCTGGCTTTCCTTGCCAAGCGTGCAGTCCCCGGTATCGAACACGTGACGGCAACGAGTTACGAGCGCGTGCTCGGGCCGGTCGACAACTCGACCTGGATTCGCGTGACTGCCGACCCCGCAAAGCCGGAGTTGCGGCTGGAAATTTCCGACACCGATCCGCGCATGATTCACGACATCGTCCAGCGTACGCGGCGATTGTTTGATCTGGATGCCGATTTGCAGGCCGTGCATCAGGTATTGATGGCCTCGGATCTATTGAAGATAGCGATCAAGCGCCGCCCCGGCTTGCGGGTGCCGGGAAGTTGGGACGGTTTCGAATTGGCGGTGCGTGCGGTGCTGGGTCAACAGATCAGCGTCGCCGGCGCCACTACGTTGACGCGCCGATTGGTCGAACAATACGGCGAAGACAGAACGGTGAAACGCGACCATCTGGATCGTGCATTTCCAAAACCCGAAGCGATCGCGAATGCGCCGCTGGAGAAAATCGGCCTGCCGACGTCACGTGCATCCACCTTGCGTGCGATGGCACAAGCCGTGATCGACGGCAGAATTGATTTTCGGGCCGGACAACATCTGGATACGTTTATTCGGACGTTTACGAGTCTGCCGGGCATAGGTCCGTGGACCGCGCAATACGTGGCGATGCGGGCCTTACGGCAACCGGATGCGTTTCCGGCCGGCGATTTGATTTTGCAGCAGGTGATGGGCGGCGATAAACGGCTGAGCGAGAAGGAAACGGAGGCGAGATCTCAAGCGTGGCGGCCATGGCGTGCGTATTCGGTTTTGCATTTGTGGCATTTGTCGGGTGACCTGGCGAAGGAGAAAAAGAATGTGGTTTGATGAATTCAAAACGCCTATCGGTTCTTTGCATGTTGCTTGCGACGATAGCGGCTTGCGTTTCGTGATGTTCGAAAACAACAAATACGATGCCCCGCACCGCGAGGACTGGAAACGCGACACCTCGGCGACCCGCGAAGCACGTGAACAGTTATTGCAATATTTTGCCGGTGATCGACAAACGTTTGATTTGGTGTTGAATCCGGTCGGTACCGATTTCCAGAAACAGATATGGCATACGCTGGCGAAAATTCCGTTCGGTGAAACCTGGAGCTACGGCCAGGTTGCCAACAAGATCGGCGCGCCGAAAGCCGTGCGAGCAGTCGGTGCCGCGAATGGCCGCAACCCGATCCCGATTATCCTGCCCTGCCATCGCGTGATCGGCAGCAATGGCACTCTGACCGGATTTGGCGGTGGCTTGCCGACCAAACAATGGTTGCTGGAGCATGAGGGCGTGAAAGCTGTGGCGCAGGCGAGCTTGGGTTTTTGATCTACCTGAATCCGAACAAGGTACGCGCTACAAGGTTTCCGGCACATGGAAATCAAAACCGTAGAAATG
>CAZPCE010000239.1:0-4661 GCA_964584915.1 uncultured Arenimonas sp.
AGAGGTCGTAGGTTCGAATCCTGTCTCCCCGACCAGTTGAACCGCGATTGCGTAGGGTGGGCATTGCCCACCCTGCTGGCAGCATCAAAAAACGATCAACTTTATCGCCAACGGCAACAGCACGACATACGCCAGAGCACTGCGAACGCGATATGACATTGTCGGCTTGTCCGGAATAACGGCGGCCTTTTCCGCCTGCCATTTCAAACCGAATAATGGCCGCAGAATTGTTACCCGACGAATTATTTCGTAACTCACCATGCAACCGGCAAAAGTGCCCAGGATTATCGTCAAGGGCTCCAATACCGGTCCCAACTGCAGCGGAACAAGCACGAAGGCCAAGACCAGGATAAAGGTCTGGTGCACGATGTAATAAGGCAGCACGGCATCATTCAAGTATTTGAGTTTTGAGCTTGGCTTGTTCAGATACACGGCGGCGAAGCCAAGCAATGCCAACACAGCCGACCAGCAGTTAAACACCGCGACCAGCCCCAACCATTCAGCCCACCACATTGCCTTCAGCACCGGATTCAACCAGACAATGAAATAGGCAAACAGGATGGCGATGTAGCTGACAACCGCAATCGTCAGGAATACCCGGCGATAGCGTTTTATTTGATTCCACATACTCTCGTTCCATCCAATCAAATAGCCGTAGATCAAAAAGGTGAAACCCATTTCATTCCTGTTTTCATCGGGAATCAGCACATTGATGGCAATCAACGGAAGGAGCGGCAGCAGGTACAGACCCGCGAATCCGCCCTTGTTCGCCAGCCAATCCACTCCGACCTGAACAAAGCGGCTATTGAGCAGCGGTGAAAGACAAAGGGTAATCAGCGAGAAAGTCCATAACTCCCGCAAATACCACAGATGATTCACGTCGATATGCGGAAGCACACCGGGCTGATATTTGTCGAAAATCGGATTATCCAGATCGAAAAAGAGCTGATAGAACTGCCAGTAGGTCATCTGCAGTTCGCCCTTGCCGCTCATTTCGACATAAAGCTGCGGCGGCACCACGACCAGAATGCCAAACAGCATCGGCAACAGCAGCCTCAGGGTTCGCGCACTCACAAACTTGAAGGCGGACATCTTTTGCAAGACGTAGCGTATCGAAATGCCCGATATAACCCAGAGCAAAGGCATCCGCCATTGATTGACCGCCAGCATCAGACCTTCCAGCGGCTGGCTGAGGTAATGGCTCTTGAAATGAAAATCCCAGTTGGCCACGTAAAGCATGCCGATGTGATAAAAAATCAGCACGCCAAAAACGAGAACCCGTAGCCAATCCAGATCATGGCGGCGGGCAAGAGGATTTATTCGAACTTCTGGGAATGCAGACATGGCAGGCCTCTTGTTGGGATAAGCCATCCTGTCTTTTCCAACCCGCCTCTGCATTAACCTTGTGATCAAGTATTCGGATTCAGTGACGAACTGCAGGCGGAAGGGATAAATAGTGCAGCTTGGGACGAAAGAGTGACGAACGGCAAGCCAGAAAGATGCGAGTGCCATGGCAAAACCTTAGAATCCCGACATGACACCTGCAAAAAATGACTCCAGCCAATTACTCGCCCGCTACCTGCCTTACCGACGTTATTTCGAAACAGGATTTTGGGTCACCAATTACCTGCTGTCAGCAGTAATCAATTCGGCTATATCGATTCTGGATATCGAACGCGCCCAATTGCAGTTCGAAAACTGGAAACCGGTCGTCTGGGAGCTCAGCAGTGTCCTGGTTGGTCTGGCACTGGTACCTGCCATCATTGCATTCGAGCGACGCTTCCCGCTTTACATTGGCATGTTTCGCAAGCACCTGCCCGTTCATTTGATTGGCAGCATGGTTTACTCGATTTTACATGTCGCCGGCATGGTGATGCTCCGAAAGCTGATCTACATCAGCCAGGGGCAATCCTACGATTTCGGCAATTGGCCGCTGGAGCTTGGCTACGAATATCTCAAGGATTGGCAAACCTATGCCAGTGTTCTGCTTGCACTCGCACTTTATCGATTATTGCTGTTGCGCATGCAAGGTGAAGCGCGCTTGCTTGACGTTCCCGACGATGGCCCCGAACTGGAACCGGTCGAACGGCCGGAACGATTTCTGGTCAAGAAATTGGGCAAGGAATTCCTGATAGCCGCTGCCGAAGTGGAATACCTGCAAGCCTCGGGCAATTACGTCAATCTTCATTTGCACGCACGCGACTACCCACTCCGCACCACGATGGCGGCAATCGAGCCGCGAATGAATCCAGGGAAATTCATTCGTGTACACCGGAGTTATATGGTGAACCTGGATTTCATCAAGGAAATTGAACCACTGGATACCGGCGATGCCCGGATCCTGATGAAAGACGGCAGTTTGATTCCCTGCAGTAGAAGATATCGTGCAGCGCTGAAGGGTTAATCAAGGCGTAGCCCGGGTTGCGCTTCACCAACCCGGGTTGATGAAGCGCAACCCGGGCTACTTTTATTCGAATCGCAATGCTTCGATAGGATCCAGAGCTGCCGCTTTCGATGCAGGCATGATGCCGAAAATCACGCCGACCAAAGCCGAGAAACCTGCGGCCGCAATCACTACCCACAAAGGCGCCTGGGCCGGTGGAAAGCCGGGAATCATCGCCGCGATTCCCATGCCGACCAGATAACCCAAAATAATGCCGATGATGCCGCCAAGCAATGCAAGCAGGCCGGCTTCCAGCAAAAACTGGACCAGTATGTCGCGGCGAGTCGCACCCAATGCTTTCAGGATTCCGATTTCGCGGGTGCGTTCGGTGACCGATACCAGCATGATGTTCATGATGCCGATACCGCCGACCAATAATGAAATACCGACAATGCCGCCAAGCACGGCGGTTGCGGTACCGGTGATTTTGTCGAACTGCTTGATGAAGGTATCGGCAGCTTCCACCTTGAAATCGTTTTCCTGGCCGGGCTTGAGTCCCCGTGATTGGCGAACGGCGCGTTTCACTCGTTCACGTACCTGCTCGACTTCTTCCATCCTCTGCACGGTGAACGAGGCGGAAATGAATGGCTCGTTATTGTTCCCCATCAACGCACGGCCGACATCGAATGGGATCACGGCGTAATTGTCCTGGCTGAAGCCGAGCAATTCACCCTGCTTTTCCATCATGCCGACTACCTTGAACCATTCGTTGCCGATCCGGAAAAATTCGCCGACCGGATTTTCCGGCATATGTAAATCATCACGCAGTTGCGCGCCGATCACGGCAACGCGACGCCGGCCCTTGTCGTCACTCTCGACAATGAAACGCCCGAATTCCGGAAAGCGCGCACGCACGGCCTGAAATTCGGTCGTCGTCGCTATGATTTGCGGTGACCCGGTGCGGCCCTTGTAGCTTGCGCCCGCGGTTTGCACTTGCATGATAGGCGCCACAACGCCGACACCCGGCACTTTGTAACGAAGCGCATCGATATCGGCGAAATGGATATTGTTCAACTTGCCGGTACGGAAATTTTCATTGTTGTTTTCCGCCTGCAGGGTCATCGTGCTGCCGCCGATATCGGCGAACTGGCTTTTGATGGATTCCGAAAAACCCTGCACCAGCGACACCACGGCAATCACCGAACCGGTACCGATGAGAATGCCCAACGTCGTCAAAAAACTGCGCATGCGATGCGCCATCAGACTGGACATCGCGGCGCGGAATGCTTCCATGAATGCGTACATTTATTGCGCCACCCTTTTTTCATTCACGCTGTCTTGCACGATTTTCCCGTCGCTTACCCGCAAGGTCCGATGACAATGCGCGGCGATATCCGGCTCATGCGTTACCACGATTACCGTTTGACCTTGCTGATGCAGTTCGTCGAACAAGGCCATGATTTCAGCCGAGGTTTTCGAATCCAGGTTGCCGGTGGGTTCATCGGCCAACAAAATCGAGGGCTTGCCGACCAATGCGCGCGCAACGGCGACGCGCTGTCGTTGTCCACCCGAAAGCTGATTGGGCCGATGCCCCATCCGGTGGCTCAAGCCGACCTTGTCCAATGCTTCCGTGGCCATTTTCACCCGCTCGGCTTTTGGAATGCCGCGATACACCAATGGCTGCATCACGTTCTGCAGTACCGTCATTCGCGGCAGCAAATGGAAGCTCTGGAAAATAAAACCGATTTCCTGGTTACGGACCCTGGCTAAATCGTTATCGTCCATGGTCGAAGTGTCTCGACCGTTCAACACGTATTTGCCTTCACTCGGCGTATCAAGGCAGCCAAGCAAATTCATAAGCGTGGATTTGCCCGAACCCGATGGTCCGATCAGCGCGACGTACTCATTACGCTGGATGTCCAGATCGACACCATCCAGGGCCTTGAATTCTTCCTCGCCCATCTTGTAGCGTTTAACGATGTTGGTTAGCGAAATCATTATTTTTCTTCATCAGCGCCAATGTCGGAGTCGGCCTTGTCGTCTTTCGCTTTTTGCTTGACGTGGTCGTTTTCCTGCAGCATGCGAACTGTCTTGGCCGGCCCGATAATGACTTTATCGCCTTGACTGACGCCCTTGCTGATAGCCTGCCAGCTATCATCGGAATCACCGACGGTGACTACCGTTTTTTTCGCTTGGCCGTCTTTCACCATCCACACATACTGTGTGAACTTCTTGGTGTCGTTTTCGTCGGTTTCGGTGATCACCGCTTCCACCGGCA
>CAZPCE010000240.1:0-4618 GCA_964584915.1 uncultured Arenimonas sp.
GTCAGACCCAAATCTTCGGACAAACGCGAATAACGGTGATAACTGATCGCATGGCAGCCAGAGCAATAGCTCATGTAAAGGGATGCACCGCGTTGCAGTGCGGCCTTGTCGTCAAGATCCACCTGCGCGGATTTCATGTGGACTTCGCCACCGCTAGCCAGTGCAAGCCCGGGGGCTAGCAGAAGACTCAATAATAAAAAGCGAATCTTAGTCATGCATGGTCACCCGATCAGGAACTGGTTTGGTCTCGCCGATGCGGCTCCACCAAGGCATAAAGATAAAGAAGCCGAAATAGAAAGCGGTCAGTGCCCTGGCAACCCACGTTTGCGTGGTGCTGCCGGCCTGCATACCCAGCCACATCAAGACCAGGAACGAGACCGTGAACAACGCAATCATTATCTTGCTGAAAGTACTGCGATAACGGATCGATTTCACCGGACTGCGATCCAGCCAAGGCAAGGCAAACAGGATCAGCGTGGCGCCACCCATGACCATCACACCGAATAATTTATCGGGAATTGCACGCAGCATCGCGTAGTAAGGCGTGAAATACCAAACCGGCTTGATGTGCAACGGCGTGACCAGAGGATTGGCAGGAACGAAATTGTCATGTTCCAGGAACAAACCGCCGACAGTCGGTACGAAGAAAATAATGAATGCGGCAATCGTCAGGAAGAAGCCGGCACCGAACAAATCTTTCACCGTGTAATACGGATGGAAAGGGATGCCGTCCGCATACTTGCCGGTTTCCGGATTTTTCACTTTCTTGATATCGACGCCTTCAGGATTGTTCGATCCAACTTCGTGCAAGGCACCCAGATGCAATACAACCAATAGCAGAATGACCAATGGCAATGCGATTACATGCAACGCAAAGAAACGGTTGATGGTCGCATCGGACACCAGATAATCGCCACGAATCCATTCGGTCAATTCCGGTCCGATCACCGGCACCGCACCGAACAGATTGATGATGACCTGTGCACCCCAGTAGCTCATTTGGCCCCATGGCAACACATACCCCATGAAGGCTTCAGCCATCAGCACCAGGAAAATCAGCACGCCCAGCACCCAAACCAATTCGCGTGGCTTCTGGTATGAGCCGTAAATCAGGCCGCGGAACATGTGGAAATAGACGGTGATGAAGAACAGCGACGCACCCGTGGAGTGCATGTACCTGATAATCGAGCCGCCCGGCACATCGCGCATGATGTATTCAACCGAAGCGAACGCCTCTGCTGCCGAAGGTTTGAAATGCATCGTCAGGAAAATACCGGTGACGATCTGGTTGACCAGCACAAGCAAGGCGAGCGAACCAAAGTAATAGAAGAAATTGAAATTTTTGGGAGCGTAATACTCCGACATGTGCTTTTTGTAGGCCGGCATGAAACCCGGAGCACGCTCGTTAAACCAACCTGTCAGGCCAGCGACTGCTTTGTCGATCTTGTTCATTAAGCCGCTCCCTTTGGAGGTACGCCAACGATAATCTTGTTCTCGTCAACGAAATGGTAAGGAGGGATTTCGAGGTTCGAAGGAGCTGGAACTCCCTGGAATACCCGTCCGGCCAAATCAAAACGCGACTGGTGGCAAGGGCAGTAGAAGCCGCCTTTCCATTCCGAGTCGTAGACTTGCGGCAACATTTCCGGAACAAAGGATGGCGAGCAGCCCAGATGGGTGCAAACACCGACTATCACGGCGATGTTTTCCTTGCCGACAATCGTACGCGCCTCGTTTTTCGCAAAGGCCGGCGTTTGATCGGGATTGTCGGATTTCGGATCACGCAAGCGGTTATCCAGGCTAGGCAAGGCGGCCAATTGCTCTTTGGTGCGCTTGAAAATCCAGACTGGCTTGCCGCGCCATTGCACGATCATGCGCATGCCGGGTTCGTTATCGATTTTGCTGATATCCACATCCACGGGCGCGCCGGCGGTTTTAGCCCTTGCACTTGGTTGGAATGAGCTGATGAAAGGAACAGAGGCTCCGACGACACCCATCGCACCGACGACGCCGGTTGCGATAAGTAAATTACGGCGGGAACTACTGACTTCTTCGTTGGCCATTAGGCGCTCCGATGCTGTCTAAAATGAAAGATAGATGCAGATCAATCCCCGACCTGCAAGACAGCGTATTGTAACGGATGGCCTTGGCAGGCGACAACGGATAAAACGGCAAAGCCCGATATGAAACCCCGGTAACCCGCTCAAAATGCCACACCGGCAGGATAATTGAACCGGTTTTACAGAGCTTTGCGATAACGCTCGGCTAACTGCCCTACTCGCGCAACGTAAAGACGGGTCTCTTTGTATGGAGGCACACCACCATAACGATCAACGGCGCCCTCGCCAGCATTATATGCAGCCGCCGCAAGGGTCAGATCCTGTTGATAGCGCCGCAATAAAAAGCTGAGGTACTGCACGCCGCCATTGATGTTTTGTGCCGGATCGAAAGAATCGTTCACGCCAAAACGTCTGGCTGTTGCCGGAATCAGCTGCATCAAGCCCTGGGCGCCCTTGTTTGACTGGACATGCGGGCGATAGGCCGATTCGGCATGAATAATCGCACGCACCACGGCCTCTTCAACGCCGTAGGCTCTTGATGCCGCCTTGATTTCGGCGGCGTACGCCGCGGTGTTCAGGCGCAAGGAACCAAAGCTGATCGAGGACGACAAGCCGCATGCATAACAGGTCGGCTGCGAAAAAACGGCGTATTCGGTTTTAATCGCCACCACATTGCTGACGCCTTTGGGGCGACGGCTGCTGAAATTCTTGATGCCGTTTGCATCGACATAGGAATAGGTGATGGATTGCGCCATTCGTAAAAATCGAGGGGTATTTCCGGTCGCGGCTTCCGATTTCGGGGCACTGACATTAATGACAGCAGCAGCATCGGAACCCGCAGGCTTGTCTGATTTGGCGACGTCGGGACTTTCGGAGCTGGCGCTGGCGGGCGCTGGCGAGGCAGCTGGCGGCGGCGCACTATATTGCTGAGGCGAAGTCTTCGCGACGACGACGCACTGGGAGCCAGCTATCTTTTTGCTCGTGTAGTTGGAAATGCCGTCACTACCGACGCATCGATAAAGATTGCCGGCGTCGGCAGTCGCAGCCCATCCCAACAGCAATATCAGTAGACCGAATGTACGCATAGGCAGAAGTTTCTCCCTATTTTTCATAAATTCCAAGTGTTTAGAGCATATTTATGATGGTTTGGGCCCGGTTTGCGGCTAAAATACGCTCCCTTTCCTCCCGACCGGATTAAGCGCCATGACCGGGATTCCCGCTGCTGGTAAGTTATTCATCAAAACCCACGGTTGCCAAATGAACGAGTACGACTCGGACAAGATGGCAGACGTACTCGCGGCCGAGCACGGCCTGGAACTGACCGATAACGAGGCTGAAGCCGACGTTATCCTGGTCAACACCTGCTCCATCCGCGAAAAAGCCCAGGAAAAAGTCTTCAGCCAACTGGGTCGCTGGAAACAGCTCAAGAAAGACAAGCCAAACCTGGTGATCGGTGTTGGCGGTTGTGTCGCATCCCAGGAAGGAGATGCCATCATCAAACGCGCCCCTTACGTCGACTTGGTATTCGGACCGCAAACCTTGCACCGCCTGCCGCAAATGATCGATGCCAAGCGCGAAACCGGCTTGCCGCAGGTCGATATTTCCTTTCCTGAAATCGAGAAGTTCGACCGTCTGCCCGAGCCCCGCGCCGAAGGCCCGACGGCTTTCGTGTCGATAATGGAAGGCTGCAGTAAATATTGTTCGTTCTGCGTGGTGCCTTACACCCGCGGCGAAGAAGTGTCGCGTCCGTTCGACGATGTGCTGCTGGAAGTCTCGCAACTGGCAGCCCAGGGCGTGCGCGAAGTGAACCTGCTCGGCCAGAACGTGAATGCCTATCGCGGCGGCATGTTCGAGTCGGACGATAAAGCCGACCTAGCCCTGCTGATTCGTGCCATAGCGCAAATCGAAGGCATTGGCCGTATTCGCTACACCACCTCGCATCCGATGGAATTCAGCGACTCGCTGATTGAAGCCCATCGCGATGTGCCGGAACTGGCCTCGTTTTTACATTTGCCTGTGCAGTCGGGTTCTGACCGTATTTTGACTGCGATGAAACGCAACCATACCGCGCTCGAATACAAGGCCAAGATTCGCAAACTGCGCGAAGCCAAACCGGACATCACGATTTCGTCGGACTTCATTGTCGGCTTCCCGGGCGAAACCGACAGGGATTTCGAAGCCACCATGAAGCTGATCAACGATATCGGCTTCGATCAAAGCTTCTCGTTTATTTATTCGAAACGTCCCGGCACGCCGGCGTCGAATCTGCCCGATGACATTTCCGATGCCACCAAACACGAACGCTTGAATCACCTGCAAAGAACCATCACAGATAACGCCCGCAATATTTCCAATGCCATGATCGGTACCACGCAACGCATTCTGGTCGAAGGCAAAAGCAAGAAGCACGAAGGCGAACTCACCGGTCGCACCGAAAACATGCGCTATACGAACTTTATCGGGCATTCACGATTGATCGGCCAATTCGTCGATGTATTCATTACCGATGCGATGACGAATTCGTTGCGCGGGCGATTGGTGATCAATGAAACCGAAACGGC
>CAZPCE010000241.1:0-3625 GCA_964584915.1 uncultured Arenimonas sp.
TGGGTGGCGATAAATATGGAGCCGACAAAGCCGCGGCATACGGTCGCGCGGGGCTCATTGTTATGTTCGGACAACCAGATCAAACTCGATACTGAAACGCTTTTTAATGTTTTCAAATGAATATTTTTATTGACGGGCATTTTCTGGACGGTCGCAAACATGGCGTGGCCATCTATCTAGACCGGTTGTATTCTCAATATAGTCTGCTGCAACCTGACGACAATTTGTACTTTGGTGTGGAACCCACTGCACAGATCGATTACGCCCTCTTCGGCAAGCCAAACGTGCATGTGATGCGCTATCGGTTCGGGGGCGTATTGCGTTTCCTCTATGACATACCACGCATGGCTCGGCAGGTTCGAGCTGACGTCATACACACCCAGTATGTGTTGCCACTGCGCCTTGACGCCAAGGTAAAGCGACATGTAAGCATGCATGACGTGCTCTATGAAGATTTCCCAGATATGTTCAGCCTGCTCTACCGTTGGAGTCGAAAAATCATATTTGGTTGGAGCGCGCGCAGGGCGGAACTTATTTCAAGTCTTAGCGAATACTCCCGCTCTCGAATCGCGACTTTATACAAAAGGAAGGCACAGGATATCCATTTGATACCTCCAGGGGTGGTCGACAACGAGAGCAGTGTTGTCGAACTCGATGACTCGCCGCGGGCGAACAGCATTCTGTATGTGAGCCGTTTCGAGCGGCGCAAAAATCACATTGCGCTGCTGAAAGCGCTAGTGCAGTTACGACCGCAGCATCCGGGCCTCAAATTAGTGCTCGTTGGTTTCGAAATCGACGGCACCCTCGCCAAGGTGCGCGACTTCATTGCGGAACATGGGTTGGCTGACGCGGTCGAAATTCGTGGCAACATTACTGATGCGGAGTTGCAAGGTCTTTACCGGACCGCCGGCGTTGTCGCCTATCCCTCGTTCGGCGAGGGTTTCGGTATGCCAATCATCGAGGCATTCCTTTTGAACTCGAACACGCTTTTTTCTAGCAGCACTGCAATGGCCGAATTCACCTTTGCGCCTGCAAATACCTTTGACCCTTCAGACGATGCAATGATAACTACGAAACTAGATGCTGCACTGTGTACCCGGTTGGTCGAGCCGCCCGAATGGAAGGCACAAAGACGTGAAGTAATCAAAAGGTATAACTGGTGCCAATCGGCATCGAACATGGCGTTTATATACCATTCTGGAAATACGAAAACTAACTCGTTTTCCGATGGCGAAACTCAGTCACACTGATATGCCGATGTTGCATATTGTAGGAATTGTTGGCTTGCCAAATGGCTATGGCGGCTTCGAAACTCTAGCCGAACATTTGCTGGAATCCCCCAAGTTGGCGCACGGCGGCATCAAGGTTTACAGCGAACGATGGCTTGCGGAGCAGCAAGGTGGCAGCTACAAGGGGGCGGAACTAGTGGCTCTGCGTTGGCGAGCCAACGGCTGGCAGTCTATTCTGTTTGATACAGCGGGTCTTTGGCGCGCGAGCTGGCAAGGCGGCGTTGTGCTTGTCCTTGGTACTTCAGCGACCTTTTGGTTGCCCTTGCTACGCAAGCTCTTTCCTCGGACTCGTTACTTAGTGAACATGGCTGGCCTGGAATGGGCTCGCTCCAAGTGGGGCAGGGTAGCAAAGGCACTTTTGCGTCACAACGAAGCGGCCGCCGCGCGGCATGCGCATGTTTTCATTGCTGATAATCAGGGTTTGGTTGACTATGTAAGGCAGACATACGAGCGTGAACCTGCGCTCATCGCATATGGTGGTGATCAGTTTCTTGATGTCGCGCCCGACATGAGCATCTTTGAAGACTTCGATCTTCCGCAAAGTTTCGACTTCGCAATGGCTCGCGCTCAGGTTGACAATAATATGGAAATGTTGCTCCAATCGTATGCGTCAAGCGAGCTGCCGCTGGTCTTCGTGTCAAATTGGGACTCGACTAATTATGGTCGTGACGTACGTGATCGCTACAGCACCTACGGCAATCTGCATTTGATCGGGCCGATCTACAACATCGCAAAGGTTAAAGCTCTTCATTCGCGAACCCGTTGTTATGTACACGGTCATAGCGCGGGAGGGACCAACCCTGTGTTGGTCGAGGCAATGTGGGCGGGACTGCCAACCCTAGCCTACGATGTTAACTTCAACAAACATACTACCCGAGGGTGCGCCTTCTACTTCGGCACCGCCGAGGAGCTATCCCGCGTTGCTACAAGCGCCACGCAAGCCTCGCTTGAGGCCAGCGGGCGTGCCCTGTATGAGATCGCCATCCGTGAGTATGCTTGGCACATGATTCGCGGCGCCTATGAAGAGATTATCTTGACCGAGGAAACGCTGTGACTTCGCGAAAAAGCCTACGCATCATCGTTCTTGAGACCCTAGGTCCACTCGTACAGCAACTGCGCTTTCGGTTGTTGCGTTTAAAGGGCTATAGCAATATCTCGCATGACGTGACGATTGAGCGGAACGTCAACCTCGATCGTGTCTACCCGGCTTCGATTTATATTGGGGCTGGATCACTTATTGCCAGTTCAGCAACCTTGTTGTGTCACGAGCATGTTTATCGTGAACCTGGCGCTCCCCACCTCCCATTGCATAAACCGGTACGAATTGGGAAGCGATGCTTTGTTGGCGTATCCGCGGTGATCCTGCCGGGTGTCACGGTAGGCGATGATTGCATTATTGGCGCGGGCAGTGTGGTCACGAAAGACGTGCCGGCCGGTTCCCTGGCTGTGGGCGTGCCGGCGCGCGTCGTGCGCAGCAACCTCAAGATGTCTGACAAGGCGATCCTATTGTCAGAAGGTGATCTCTCATCGAGTTCAATTTCGTCTGTTGTCAGTGCAATGAGCACATGAACGGGCAATTCAAAAACTCTCGTATTTCGAGTAATAGAAAGGTCCGATTCTTATGAGCGGCATACTCGTGGTTGGAGGCGGCAAGATGGGCTTGTCGCACTTAGCCATTCTCAATCGACTATTGGAACCAGGCCAAGTAGCAGTAGTCGATCCCTCTCGACTCACACGTTTCGTGTTCGGTCAATTGGGCATTCCCACATTCGCTAGCCTGACCACGGCATTGGATAAGAATCCGAAGTGGCAAGGCGCCGTTGTGGCTTCCCCGACCGGTTCACACTACTCCGTTGCGAAAGCGCTGCTCCAGAGAGGTATCCCCTGCTTTATTGAGAAGCCTCTTACCCTCAATCCCCCTCTCAGTGAGGAGCTAGTCAGTTTGCAGCGCCAGCATGGTGTCGCGACTCAGATGGGAATGGTGCTGCGGTTCCTACAACCGTTCGTCCAGCTCCGCGAGATCCACCGATCCGGTGCGCTTGGGCGACCGATGTCATACACCGCACGCATGCTTGGCAATGTTGTCAACAAGCCTGACACTGGCGGATGGCGGACAGACTTCAAGCGTGGTGGTGGCTGCCTCAATGAATACGGCCCCCATCTAATCGACCTCTGCCGTGCGGTTTTCGGAGACGTCGTTGAAATCGAGGCTGCCAAATTCGGCAAGCGCTTCTCTGTTCGCGCGGACGATAGCTCAGTTATCCAGTGGCGTCATACCGATGGTGTCCAGGGTCACCTCGAGCTTGACTGGTGCGATGCGACACGGAGAAAGTCAT
>CAZPCE010000241.1:3635-4617 GCA_964584915.1 uncultured Arenimonas sp.
ACAGATTTCACCGTTGAATTCGAGCACGGACAGGTCCATGCTAACGTAGCCGAACTCAAGGTTAAAACGCATGACCCATCAATTCAAACCGACGGGATGCTTGCGACCTACTTGAAGCCGACATTACCCTTCCCGGTGAACTTTTATCTGCGTGGCGAGGAGTTCACGCTGCAACTAGAAGTGTTTCTTGAGCGGGCCATGGGGCGGCGACTGCTGCGCGCATCAATCCAGGCTGACAGTGCCGCCACATTGGAAGACGGGTTGGCTGTCGATAAATTGATTCAGCAAGCAGCGGCACTAGGAGGACTGCAATGACATTCGGCCGCATCATCCTTGGAGACAACCAATTCCTAGGTATCAACCATGCAAGCCCTACGAAAGCGGCGGCTATGTCCGACCGGTTTGCGCAAACTGAGGCCATCATCGAAGTGGTTGGCTGGGCTTATGAAGCCGGTGTGCGGGACTTCATGTTCACAACACATGAGCGCCTGCAGCCTGTACTTGCGGAGATTGCGCAATCTAGGTTGTTCCCCGACATGCAGTACATCCCCTGTCTTCCATATGCCCACAAGTATGCAAATACGATGACTGAGGCGGGTATGAAGGGCTTGATTACGCGTCATTTGGGAGACTGTTCACCTTGGCGATTGACTTCGGGTTTGGCAAAGTTGCTTACTGGGCGCTTCTCCGCAGTCATGGAACTACTGATCGAGATCGAGCTCATGATGTGCCGTGGCGTACCGGTCAAAGGTGTTTTCCTTCAGAACGTTATCTTCGACCTGCTCGTTGGCCTGCGAGCGACGAAGCTGTTAGCAGCTTTTGATGCCGAAGTCCGCCGTCGATTAGGTGCTACGCCTGGCTACATCACGATGAACCACAACATTGCACAGAAAGTACTGTGTGACGAAATAGGTTTAATCAAGCCTTGGATCTGCACGAACTTCAACGTTGGCGGTTTTCGTATGCACCCCTCGCCGCAAGA
>CAZPCE010000242.1:0-4616 GCA_964584915.1 uncultured Arenimonas sp.
CATTGATCGGTAAATCATTGATGCTGGCGAGGCGAGTTTGCATCAAGCCATTGGCATCGAATTCCCAGTTTTCGTTTCCATAACTGCGAAACCACTGGCCGCTGTCGTCACGCCATTCGTAGGCAAAGCGCACGGCAATGCGATTTTCATGGAAGGCCCAAAGTTCTTTAATCAGGCGATAGTCGAACTCCCGGTTCCATTTGCGAACAAGAAACTGCTCGATGGCCTTACGTCCCTGCACATGTTCGGAACGGTTACGCCATCGGCTATCAGGCGTGTAAGCCAATGCAATGCGGGACGGGTCACGCGAGTTCCAGGCATCTTCGGCCATGCGAACTTTTTGAATGGCGGTTTCGCGAGTGTAAGGCGGTAAAGGTGGTCTGCTTGCTGCAATATTTGTATTCACGGAATAGCCCTTCGTTCTTTGCTGATGTGTTTGAACCTAAGCCGCCATACCCGGCATGCCGATGTAACCGGGCAATGCCTGCATGCGTGCGATCCACGCGTTGATCGCCGGATACTGCAAGAGATCCATCTGCGCCTCGGGTGCCAACGCGATATAGGGATAGATGGCGATGTCGGCGACAGTCGCCGACGAGCCCACCAGCCAATCGCCTTTCGACAATTGCTGTTCCAGGGTTTGCATTAATTGTGCAGTCACGGCTTCCGCTGCGGAGACATTGATCTCGCGGCCGAAACGATGATGAAGCCGGAGCAGATTCGGCCCGTGGGCGACTTCATTTGCCGCCGTCGAAAGCCAGGCCACCACTTGCGCCATTTCAGATGCGGACTCAGGCCACCAGATGCCCTTGCCGAAGGTTTTCCCGAGATAGATAAGAATTGCCTGGCTGTCGCGAATGACCACATCATCGTGTACCAACACCGGCACTTGCCCGAATGGATTAAGCGCCAAAAACTCGGGAGACTTTTGCTCCCGGCTTGCGCCCGAAACATCGTAAGTTTCAAACGGCAGCGACAATAGCGACAGCATCAAGCGAACTTTGTGGCTGTTTCCCGAGAGTTGGAATTGATAGAGCTTGATCATGAGCGTGTCCTGCATTTAGATAAAAACCCGATGCCGAGTCTTTCGACTCGGCATTCCTGCGGATTATCAAGCCGCCAGTTTGGCGCTCACTTTCGGAAAGTCGATGTCGGTTTGTGCAACGTTGTTGACGTAATTGGTCAACACGTTCAACGCGACATTGACGACGATTTCGATGACTTCCGCATCGTCAAAACCGGCGGCACGCAAGGTGGCAAGTTCGGCATCCGATACCTGGCCATGGGTTTCGGCAACGCGGCGGGCAAAACGCAGTGCAGCATCGGCCTTTGCATCGGAAGAATGGGCATCACGTGCTGCCGCGATTTCATCGCCGCCGAGCTTGGCGACATTCACGCCCAGATAGGTGTGTGCCGACAGGCAATAATCGCAGCCGTTGTATTCGGCCGTGGCCAGCGCGATGCGCTCACGCATTTGAGCGTTGAGTTTGCCCTTGGCAACGGCACCGTTCAGCGACAAATAGCCTTCGAGCGCGGCGGGGCTGTTGCCCACCAGCTTCATCAGATTAGGCACGACGCCCAGTTGTTTTTTGACGGCATCCAGCAATGGCTTGGAAGCTTCGAGGGATTGTTCAACGGTAGGAATATGAAGACGTGACATGGTGGTGCTCCTTGATAATGGGTTGATGAATTTAGTAGGTAATCGCTAATTCCTTAGCGAGTGGGGAAAGTCTAGTTAATCCACCAAACGGATAGAATCACCTTTATTTACAATTCACTATTCCGTATATTGGAATAATGGACAAATTCAACCTGATAACAATTTTCGTTGCCGTGGTCGATACCAATGGCTTTGCAGGCGCGGCTCGCAAACTCAATATCTCGCCACCGGCAGTGACGCGAGCCATCAACGAGCTGGAAAGCCAGCTCAACGTGCGCTTGCTGACAAGAACGACACGCAGCGTGCGAGTGACCGATGCCGGCGCACGCTATGTGGAAGATTGCCGAAGAATCCTTGCCGAATTGATCGACGCCGACGAATCCGTTGGCGGCGAACATGGCGCACCAAACGGGCGGCTCACACTTACCGCGCCGATGCTGTTCGGCACCAAGTTCGTCACCCCGATCGTGACCGAATACCTGCAACGCTATCCGGAGGTCAGCGCGACCTGTTTGTTCCTCGATCGTATCGTCAACATGATGGACGAAGGCGTCGATGTCGCTATTCGAATCGGCGAACTCCCCGACTCCACCATGCAAGCCATTCGTGTCGGACAAGTGCGTCGCGTTATTTGTGCATCGCCGGAATATCTGAAAAAAAACGGCATCCCGAAAACGCCGGATGATCTTCCGCAGCACGTGATTATTTCCGCCAACAGCGTGACGCCTTCCCCGGAATGGAAATTGGTCGATAACGGCGCTACACGAATCGTCCGCTTGCAATCACGGTTAAACACGACGACCAACGATTCAGCCGTTGCAGCCGCCATCCAGGGTTTCGGCATGACGCGATTATTGTCCTACCAAGTCGCGGACCACCTGCGTAACGGCCAGTTAAAAACGGTACTGGGAGAATTCGAACCGGACGTCCTTCCCGTGCACGTGGTGCATCGCGAAGGACGCCATGCATCACGCAAGGCCCGCGCGTTTATTGATCTTGCCGTTGAACGGCTAAGGGCCAATACATCGCTCAATTGAAATTGGAGCTGGAATTTGAATCCAATGGATTCACTTCACTCCCGTAGGGCGCAATACGCTCCACCATTGCGCCGCACGCATGCCCCACCATTGCGCCGAACCCCCTACGCCAAACCAAGGCAAATCCCCACACCAAAATGAGAAAAATGCGGATAGAGAAAACATACTCCGAAACACAAACTCTAGATCATGGACTATCGAAGAATCTGGGCACCGGGTGCCACCTACTTCTTTACAGTGAACTTACAGCAAAGAAGAAATAATCGACTCCTGGTCGAACGTATCGATGATCTAAAACAAGCCATTCACGCAACACGTCAACGCTTTCCTATTTCATTCGATGCCTGGGTTGTACTGCCCGAACACATGCACGTTGTCTGGACCCTACCCAAAGGCGATGCCGATAACGCAACCCGATGGCGATTAATCAAGGCCGGGTTCTCCAAGCGAATTGAATACGGTGAACATCGATCCAAGGTAAGACTTCGCCGTGGCGAGCGTGGAATCTGGCAACGTCGTTTTTGGGATCATCTCATTCGTGACGAACAGGACCTAGCCCGACACATCGACTACGTACACATCAATCCAATGAAACATGGCCACGTGCAAAGACTCGCCGACTGGCCACACTCCAGCTTTCATCGATTCGTCGAAAAAGGAATCTACCCAGCCAACTGGGCCGGCAACCCGTAGGGCGCAATACGCTCCACCATTGCGCCGAAGAACGTAGGGCGCAACCCGCCCCACCATTGCGCCGCAACCTTCCCACCGCCGTAGGGCGCAATACGCTCCATCATTGCGCCGCACGCATGCCCCACCATTGCGCCGCACGCACCCGCCACCCTATTGCGCAACACGCGTCATCATCGCGAATCAAAACGATGATTTTCATGAATATTGCCCGGTGCGGTATTCATCGCCGACCTACATATTCGGCGCAATGGTGGAGCGCATTGCGCCCTACGCATGTGAATTATTTACGTTGCGAAATTAGCTTGCATAAAGCACCCTCGGGCAAAAGCGTCTAAACGCCGATAGCTGCTACTGAACAGGGGAATCATTGCATGCTTGATCAAGTGCCGGTTTTTACCAGCGAGGCTGACTACAGTCTTCATACCGTGCATGCGCCCGACAAGGCGGCCAGGCACAAGGCCCTGATCACCACCTTGGTTCATAGTGAAAATCTGGTGCGGCAATTGATTGCACAAATGAAGGGCCTGCCGATTCCGCCTTTGCCTACCGATGGTGGGCATCTTGAGTACGGGCTGTTGCTGTATTGGCTGGATAATCCGCCGATATTTCCGCCCGACATGATCGAGGCGCTGGTGGTTTGGGACACCATCGCCGTCATCGCGTCTTTCTATGGCGTCGAGACGAAAATTTCGACGGCCGATTACGAGGCCTTGCTGGCCAAGGGCAGAAGCGAAGGCGTTGCCGGTGCCGACGGCACTTTGTATGGCACGGGCAAATATGAAACCTTCGATGCGCACTGGATTCTGGTGCCGGTGTATTTCTACGCCAATATTGAACTGCCGCATCTGGTTTACCCCTTTGGTACCAACCCGCAAACGATTACCGTGCCCAGCAGCCAAAGCTCCATCAGCATCGCCATTATTGGTGACTGGGGAACCGGTGTTTACGGTTCCGATTTCGGTGGTCAGGGCCCTGCCGTTGCCGTGATCAATGCCGTGAAAAAACTCGCACCCGATTACATGGTGCATCTGGGCGATGTTTATTATGTCGGCTCGGATGATCGCATTCCGGAACAAGAAGAGCAGACCAATTTTCTGGCGCTCTTGCCATCAGCCGCTTCCACCGCAACAAAATGCTTCACCCTCAATTCGAATCATGAAATGTATGGCGCGGCGCAAGGGTATTTCAATATCGCGCTGAAAGACTCGCGTTTTTCAGCGCAATCG
>CAZPCE010000243.1:0-4614 GCA_964584915.1 uncultured Arenimonas sp.
GCGAGGTCGATTTACCGGTACCGGTCGCGCCTACAAACAAGATGATGCCGCGCTTGGTCATTGCCAATGTCTTGATGACCGCTGGCAAACTCAATTCTTCGATGGTCGGAATGCGGGTTTCAATGCGACGCAACACCATGCCGACCTGGTTGCGCTGGTAGAAACAGCTGACGCGGAAACGACCGACACCCGAGACGCCGATGGCGAAGTTGCACTCATGCGTTTTTTCAAACTCTTCGCGCTGGGCCGGGCTCATCACGTTCAACACGAGATCGCGACTTTGCTGCGGGGTAAGCGGGTTCTGGGTAATCGGCGAAAGCTTGCCGTTGACCTTCATTGAAGGTGGCACGCCTGCGGTAATAAAAAGATCGGACGCTTTTTTGTGCGCCATCAATTTTAGAAACGAGGTGAAATCAATGCTGCTCATGGCGAACTCCGTGAGTGATGAAACGTGCCCGGGGGAGCCCGTTTCTTTCAGGTTTGACTAAGATACCGCAACTTCGGCATGGCGTCTGCCCATCGCGATAGTCCGGCGCGACCAGTTCCGATTCGTTCACTTGAGTGAACGAATGGAGGCTATGCGGTAGTTGCGACACGGGGTGTAAGCTTTGGCCTAATCGAAAATACGCTTGTCTTTGGCGTATTCCTGAGCCTGGTTTTTCGTCACGAGCCCGCGTTTCACGAAATCCAGCAGGTTTTGATCCAAGGTCTGCATGCCGGCGTTTTGACCGGTCTGGATGGCCGAATACATTTGCGCCACCTTGTCTTCGCGAATCAGGTTGCGGATGGCCGGTACGGCCACCATGATTTCATGCACGGCGATACGGCCGCCACCCACTTTCTTCAAGAGCGACTGCGAAACCACGGCACGCAGGGATTCCGACAACATCGAACGCACCATCGGTTTTTCACCCGCGGGGAACACGTCGATGATCCGGTCCACGGTTTTCGCGGCCGAGCTGGTATGCAGGGTGCCGAACACCAGATGGCCCGTTTCCGCAGCGGTCAGGGCCAGACGGATAGTTTCAAGATCGCGCAACTCGCCGACCAGAATGTAATCGGGATCTTCCCGCAATGCCGAACGCAGCGCTTCGTTGAAGCCGTGGGTATCGCGATGGACTTCGCGTTGGTTGATCAGGCATTTTTGCGAGGTATGCACGAATTCGATAGGGTCTTCGACCGTCAGGATGTGGCCGAATTCGTTTTTGTTCACGTGATCGACCATCGCGGCCAATGTGGTGGATTTACCGGAACCGGTAGGCCCGGTAACCAGAATCAAACCCTGCGGCTGATTGATCAATTCCTGGAAAATTTTCGGGCAGGCCAATTCCTCGAGGGTGAGAATCTGGCTGGGAATGGTACGGAACACGGCGCCTGCACCGCGATTCTGGTTGAAGGCATTGACGCGAAAACGCGCCAAACCGGGAATTTCGAAGCTGAAATCGACTTCCAGGAATTCTTCGTAGTCGCGGCGCTGCTTGTCCGACATGATGTCGTACACCAGCGAGTGGACTTGTTTGTGGTCCAACGCCGGGATATTGATGCGGCGAACATCGCCGTCTACGCGGATCATCGGGGGCAGACCGGCGGAAAGGTGTAAGTCGGAAGCTTTGTTTTTTACCGAAAAAGCCAGTAATTCTGCGATATCCATTGCCAATCTCCCCTAAAGTGCGAATCCATATGTAGGCACGAGCTATGTCCTCAGGGCAGTATAACCCTCTCGACGAACCCGACAATCCCCGGCATGAATAATCCGCTAGACCAAGCCTTTCGCAATATCCTGCAACAGATAGATAACGCGAACCATATGGCTGAACGGCCAAGCGCAGCACGACTGCTGGCGGTATCGAAAATGCAGCCGGCTGCAGCGGTCCGGAATCTTGCTGCCCTGGGCCAGCGAGCTTTCGGCGAAAATTACGTGCAGGAAGCCCTGGCCAAGCAACGTGAACTGCAAGACTTGAAGCTCGAATGGCATCTGATCGGTCCGTTGCAGTCGAACAAATGCTCCGAAGCCGCCCGGCATTTCGATTGGATACAAAGTCTCAGCCGGATCAAGCTGGTCGAGCCTTTGAACCGTTATCGACCTGAACACTCGGAGCCACTCAATGTGCTGATCCAGGTGAATATTGATGGTGAAGCCAGCAAATCCGGATGCTCGCCCGATCAAATCGATTCCATTGCGGATGCCGTAAACAAAGCGCCACGTCTCAAACTGCGCGGTTTGATGGCGATTCCGGAACCGTCGCCGGAGCCGGAAAAACGCCGTGCCGGTTTCCGGGAATTGAATAGCCTGTTCGATCAACTTCGATCACGCCATCCGGACTGCGATACGCTCTCGATGGGAATGAGCGATGACTTCGAACTCGCGATTCACGAAGGTTCCACGCTTGTGCGGATCGGTTCGGCCTTGTTCGGCGCACGAAAAACCTAGCGCCCCGCTTCGCACGCGGACCATAATGATTCATCCCCCACAAGATTCTTCCCATGTCTTCGAACTCGAACATCAGCATTACTTTTATCGGCGGCGGCAATATGGCACGCAGCCTGATCGGCGGCATGATTCAAAAAGGTTTGCCTGCCGATAAAATCAAGGTCTCCGAACCGGTTGCGGTATTGGCGGATGCCTTGGCGAAAGATTTTTCGGTCGCCACGTTCAATGACAACAATGAAGCTGCCGGCAATTCGACTATCTGGGTGTTCGCGGTAAAACCGCAGGTGATGAAATCGGTCTGCCAACAATTGTCGCCGCTGGCACAGGCAAACAAACCACTGATAGTGTCGATTGCGGCCGGCATTACTTCACAGCAGCTGGATACCTGGTTGGGCGGCAATATGCCGGTCGTCCGCATCATGCCGAATACGCCTGCCCTGCTCGGCGCAGGCGCCAGCGGATTGTTTGCCAACGCCAATGTCAACGCAGAACAAAAACAGCACGCACAGGATTTGATGCAGGCCACCGGTATTACCGTGTGGATAGAAAACGAAAATTTGATGGATGCCGTGACGGCGGTATCGGGCAGCGGCCCGGCCTATGTTTTTTTGCTGGCCGAAGCCATGCAGGCGGCGGGTATTGCGCAAGGCCTGTCGGCCGATGCATCGCGCGCACTGACCAATCAGACCTTGCTCGGCGCCGCACGTATGCTGACTGAAACGGCGGAGCCGGCCGATGTATTGCGCCAACGTGTGACATCGCCGGGCGGCACCACACAGGCGGCGATAGAAAGTTTCGAAGCACAGGGCTTTCGCGACATCGTGCACAACGCGATCGAAGCGGCGACCCGGCGTGGACAGGCGCTGTCGGCGGCGAATGATTAAACACGACCATGTATTCGCCGACCAATATGGTTTTATGGTTCCTGGCGGGCATTGCCGGTTTTGCCTTCGGAATATTCCTGGCTTCGTCACTCCAGCTGCATGAGCCTTTGTATATCTTTTCGGTTGCGACCCTGTTTGCAATTGCCTGCGTAACGATTGCCTTCAAGTTCACCCGATTGTTTCTCAATCGAATCAGCGGCCGCATGGTTTACGTATCGGCGGGTTTTATCGTACTTGCGGCATTGGCTTCATCGGCTTTTCTCATAATCGGGGTCTACTGACACCATGAAATTATTCGCGAAAATTCCGGGCGTCGTTTTTCTGCTGCTCCTGCTTGCATCGAATGTTGCCTGCGCACAATTCCTGAAATCCGGCGACGTTCGCGTCTATGCAAACGCCATGGTGAGCTCGCAACTAAATGCAGAAGTGGCAAGGCAATACGGCATCACCCGCTCCGCTTCGCGAGTGTTGCTGCATGTCGTCGTGCGCGAGGGCACGCCGGGCAAGGACAAAACCCTGCCCGCGACGATCACGGCCGTCGGAATCCGTAAAAACGGCGAGCGAAGCATTATCAATATGCAGCTCACCAAGGAAGGAGAGGATGTTTACTATCTTGGCGAGCTGAACATTTCGAAAAACGAAGCCATCAATTTCGAAATCATCGCCCAGATCGAAAAACAAAAACCGATGCGCATGACTTTTTTCCAGGAGTTTTTCAGCCAGTGACTTTATTAATGGTCCGCCACGGCCAGGCCAGTTTCGGCAAGGCAAACTACGATGAACTGTCCGAACGCGGACATTCGCAAGCCTATCAATTGGGTCTTTGGCTGGCCGATCACCAACACCAGTTTTCTCATGTTCGCGTTGGCGACATGAAACGCCACCGGCAAACGCTGGACGGCATCCGAAAGGCTTACCAGGAACGCGGTCTGTCGCTGCCGAACGCCGACGTGGATGCCGACTTGAACGAATTCGACCACGGCAGCGTTTTTTCGGCTTATATGCAGCAGCATGCCGATACCGATATCGTCAGGGCCGCCGCCAGTGGCGAAACCCGCGCTACCGGTGCGATGGTTTATGCCGCGCTGCTTGCCTGGATGAACGACAGCCTCGGCGAACTGCCCGAAAGCTGGCATGCCTTTGGCGATCGCGCACGCCAGGCGGCCAATCGCCTGCACGATGTCGACAGCGACGAAACGCTGGTCATCAGTTCCGGCGGACTGATTTCGCGAATCGCACAGGCGGCGCTGGAAGTGCCCGACCACCGCGCCGTCGATTTGAATATCTCGCTGCGCAATT
>CAZPCE010000244.1:0-2728 GCA_964584915.1 uncultured Arenimonas sp.
GGTTCGCGATGGGTGGAGTAGAACGAGTGTAGCCATTGTGCCAGGTCACCCCGGGTAATCAAGCGCTGCTGGAAGTAGACGCGGGTATACGACTCATCATCGAAGAGCGCGACGATACCGGCCTCCAGATAGACTCGCCATTTTCGCAGGCCCTCCCCGGCCGGCGTCTCATATTCGAACTTGCGAACCAGGCTACCTGAAAAAGCCCGATCGCCCTGCTCTCCCAAATCCTCCAAAACCTGTAACGCAGTTGCCTGCAAGCGCAGCAACGTTTCCTTCAGCCGGGTGTACGAACGCGAATGTCGCGTCCAGCCGATCGTGGTAATGAAACTGTTGGCGGTGAAGTCGACGAAGTAGTCCTGTGAGAGGGTTTGCCCGCGTGCGAGATGGACAAGTTGCATGAAGACCGTGAAATCGTCTTGGTTGAGCTGCTCGCCTCGATACTTGATGTGAAGATTTGCAACGGCGGCAACCAGGGCGTCTTTGATGAACTTTCTTTCGCCGCGCAATTGCGAACAACTGAACAACGCGCTTCTAGCCAGACTATTGGGGATGCCGCGTATTGCCGGATCCCACAACGGCATTTGAACACCATCGTGTTTATGCCCGGATTTGAGTCGCTGAATACGGGCTTCGATCTGGTCGCGCTGTGCGTTTGTGGCCTCTTGCGTGCGCTGTTGTTCTCGCTGTCCCGCGAGTTCCTTTTGGCGCATACAAAAGGCCTGTATGTTCGTTGTGTCAGACACGGATTCCCCCATATGTTGCGATAGCGTTACAAGTATGCACAAGTGATAGTGTTTCGCAATGGTGAAAGCGTAGGCAATGAACGATAAAATGTAGTTACTGAGCGAGAATTGCTGCTCGAACTGTTTATGGTGTGTTTGCCGTTCTGTTTATTCATCTGAGCATTGGTATTTAAGAAATTAAAAAGGTTATATGTATATAGATCGGTCAGCGACTACATTTCATGGCGCAAGTTGCTACAAAACACTCGGTCACTGACTGTAGTCAACGAGCGATGCGCTCGCCCAATGACTACATGTTATCCACAGGTTACGGTCATTCAAACTGCTACATAAATCGGTGACTGACTACAAAAAAGCGACGGGTCCGACCAGCTGCATCGCCCGATGACTACAAAATTTCGGGTAACGTCTTGTCGCAGTACAAAATTTCCGAGCACGATCAATGCTGTAGTCGCGGAACGATGCGGAAACGTAGTCATTGGACGATATTCCGATATTCGAAACACCCGCCTTGCTCCCGGTGTAGTCATGGAGCGATGCAGGCGCGATTCATTTGGCTCGAAGAAAATCCGTGATGACAGCAGCCAAGTCGGGAATACGATCCGGCGCGATCACGTTCGGCTCAAACTGGATTTGCAGGCGCCCTTTGGCAAAAACCGTACGGCCAATGACGCGTTCGCCAATTTTCAGCGGTGACATGGAAGCCTGCTTTGCCGAAGGACACAAGGCGGCGAACACTTGCGCGCCCGATAGTGCGCCCTTCTTCTTCGCCAGCAGTTTTGCTTGGTCGAGTATTGGTTTGGGATTGGCGGCCAAGCGTAGAGACAATTCATCAGACCAGCGATACTGCAGATCGTAGGGCGACGGAAACGCATCAAGCACCACTTGCGGGAGGTTGCGCAATTTGATCGCCTGGCTCACATGCGCGCGGCTTTTCTCGAAATGTACAGCAAGCTGCGCAGCGTTCTCGAAGAACTTGTCATGCAGCGCGTTGACGTACATGTCGCCAAGCTCATAGGGCGTGAGATCCTCGCGATGCATGTTTTCGCGAGCCATCGCCAGCCAATGCTCGAGGTCCGTCAGCGGCTGGACAATGGCCAACAGCGGCAGCCCTTCTTCTTGGCACGCCTTGGTGCGACGGTGGCCATACGTCACCTCAAAATCAGCATCGGGATCGCCGCTCACCGGCCGTACAAGTACCGGCACGACGTTGCCACCCGAGGACTTCAGATCCTCTTTGAAAATGCGGAAAATTCCTGTTTTCCAGTGCTGCTCGTGACGATTCGCTGAACGCGAGAATCGCACCCGTCGCGCATCTATACGTAGGGTCGGTACGCTGCCTTCATGCTGCTTCAGACGTTCTTCGAGTTTGCGGACAGTATCGTTGGCAGCGCGAAGTTGCCCACTGAAAGCCGCCATACCACCGGGAGCCGAATGCAATTTGGGTGAATTCGGCTGAGAGCTTGTCCCAGTTGTATCGCCTGGCGATGCCGGCTTGCTTACCGTGGAGGCATCGAGGTCCTTGAACTTGTCGAGAGATGCTTTGAGTCCGCCAGCCATGATCACTCACCTGCTTTCTGTTCAACGACCGTTGTTTCTGGCCATGTTTGGGAAATGGATTGATCCATGAGGTCGACGAACTGGTCATAGGCTTCGCGCGCGCGCTCATAGGTTCGGCTCGATCCGCTGTACTTGGTAATGTCGTACACCGTGCCAAATTCGATCGAGGCGACCTCAGCAACGGCGGTCTGTGGAATTTGTACGGGCAATACGCGGTCTCCGTAGGTCTTTGAAATCCAGGAGCGAACCACGGACGTGGCTTGTATTGACATATCCACACGCGACAACAGAATATTGACGAAAGCATAGGTCTTCTCGAACGGCATCTTGTCCCGAATGGAGTGCGCCAAATCGGAGAAAAGGCGCCAGAACTGGGCCGAGCTTGCAAAGTCGGGCGACTTCGGCGGAATGGGAATGACCAG
>CAZPCE010000244.1:2828-4600 GCA_964584915.1 uncultured Arenimonas sp.
TCGTCGGTATCCCACTTGCCGTGGAACAACGGCGAAATGGTGTCGGTAACGTCTACTTCGGCATCCGGCAAGAATCCGCAAAATGTTGTCGCGCTGCCTTGCGGATCGGCGTCGATCAAAAGGACCCGGTGGCCACGTAGAGTGAGCCCTTGTGCGAGCGCGACAGCCGTTGTCGTTTTGGATACGCCACCCTTAAAGTTGGCAATAGTCACGACAAAGCCGTCCTGGCCGGCCGGTCGGACGGGGAGGGTACGATGGAATTTGACCCATTCCAGCGACTCCTCCAAAGTGAATTCCCGACTGCTTCTTGGCTGTCGTTGCTGGCCACTCGGCAAGCCTTTACTGCGCAAGCGATAATTAAACTGGTTCTTGTCCAAACCACATAGGCGCGCCAACTGGGTGCTGGAAAATATCGGGGCGCGCTTGCGTTGTTCGGGCGCAAACGCGATCGTACGGATTTGCTCTAACATAGACGTCGCGCGATCGGCGATGATGAGCAAGTCATCCATCGTTACTCGCGCGGCGGCTGGCAGGGGAGGGGAGGCAAGTCGATCCACTAAATTCAGGCCTTTCATCAAATTCATCGCAGTTGCGCTAATATACACGCCATGCACCGCGCGTCAATGATTCAACAGAGTTCGCGCCTAAATATAGTTTGCGTTGAATTTTACCGATTAGGTTGATCGGGCAGGAAGCTGTGCGCTCGTATGCCTTGTTAAACGGTTTAACAGCCGTCTGAGAAAGCAAGCGTGGATCGACATTTTTGGGTAATAACGAAGGATTTCGCCCACACGCCATGCGGAATTGCCATAAGGCGAGAAGGCTTGTTAAACCGTTTAACAGACTTGGATTGGGTTGCATGCAGTGGACGAGCCCGTTCCCATTATGCAAACCCTTGCGTTGATCGGCCCGCGTTTAGGTTGCAAGGGATCTCGGTTCGCAAGGCACGACTCGGGCGCTGTTAAACCGTTTAACAACGTACGCCGCATCGTCCAATGACTACAGTGTTCGACGACAGCGGCTGCCATCTTGATCGAGGCATCCAGACCGTACACGCTGATATTGCTGCGCATGAGGTCAAAGACACCACGAATATTTACGGTAAATATTCGGCCTGCAATCTCGCGCTAGCGATTCGTTTCCGGGGCCACCGGTGGTGCTGGGAAGGAAGATCGGGTGGCCAGCAGCCGTTCACTCTTGTCCGTCTGCCGATATTTTCCGGTGGTCTCAATCGAGGCGTGCCCGCAGTTTTCCTGAATGATGCTCAAGTCGGTGCCACGCTGTGACGCGTGGGTGGCGTAGGTATGGCGCAGCCAATGTGTCGAAGCCTTAAGCAGCTTCTTCGCCTCTTCACTCCCTTTGTCCAGCTGCGGGATGACGCGCGCAAAGGCCTCGTGGGCGATCTCGTAGACGGTCGCCGGCGAGAGGGTCTGGCTGGCGTCGCGGCGCCCATCCAGACTGCCAATCAACGCGGCAGGCGCGTCGAGCGCAAAGGGGATATCCGCGATCGGGCATAACCGGTTTTCCGGGGAGACGAGGCCCCGATCGATCCAGTGCTCGACCAGGTAGGGGAGCACCCATTCCAGCAGCACCACCTCGCGCACCTTGTTGCCCTTGCCCACGACGGTCAAAAAGAACCCGATTCCGGCATCGGGCGTCTGTTCGCGCGTCAGGTGGTTGGTGGTCGCGCCGGCGATCTCGCTCGCGCGGAGCCCGGTGCTATAGGCCAGCAGGACCGTCGCACAGCGCCGGCGCCCTTCGGGCGTGTCTCG
>CAZPCE010000245.1:0-4591 GCA_964584915.1 uncultured Arenimonas sp.
CCAAGCCGCTTTATTTCATCCAGCAGGTCGAAAGTCAGGTCCGGGTTGCAGCTCAGGCTCAGCCGCGTGCCGCCGGGTTCGCGCGCCACTTTCTGGACCAGCGCATTGATGTTTTTTTCCGCCACCGCCGGTGCGACATGGGTGTAGTTCAAGCTGTTGTAATTGCGTTGAGCCTGCGATGAGTTCAGCAGACCGCCCGATTGCATGTAAAACTCCTGCACCGAAATATTATCGGGCAAGGCGCCGCGGCGCTGCGCCTTCGCATAATGCAGGCTGGGAAAATCGGCGCCGAAATGACGATCCAGAAATGGCTGCAGGAACCGCTTTTCAAGATCACTGCCGGCTTTTGGCGGCGTGAGAGACAGGGCCGTGAAAATTTTCAGATCGCAGTCTTTGTTTTTTTCGACGGCTTCGTAAATCGCATTCAATAATCTGTGCGGCTTGCCCAAGCCCAGCGGCGCGGCCAGCACAATCTTGTTGGCGGTGCGCTCAAGAAGAACTTTTACGGCGGCTTCCAGGTTGTCTAGCTGCACTATGCACCTTGCATGGCGGGGTTTTGGCCAGTATCGCATTTTGTCCCGAGGAAGGCTTGACATATTCGATTACGGGTGTAATCTAATTGAAAATTACAGGTGTAATCATCTATGCAAATCAGCGAAGCGGAAAGTCTGGTCATGGAAGTGCTCTGGCAGCGAAGTCCGCGCTATGCCGAGGAGGTAATCGCGCAATTATGCGAGGAGCAGGATTGGCAGGAGCCGACCATAAAAACCCTGCTTAATCGATTGTTGAACAAAGGCGCAATCCAGGCCGAGAAACATGGCCGGCGCTACAGCTACAGCGCTGTGCTGAAACGGGAAGAGTGGGTCACGACCGAGAGCAAAAGCTTGCTTAACCGCATCTTTGACGGGCGCGTGGCACCGCTGGTGGCGCATTTCAGCGAAAAAGGAAAGCTGAGCAAGAAAGACATTGCCGAATTGAAAAAACTGATCGAGGGGATGGATGATGAGCGCTGATTTTTTGAAATTGCTGATTGAAGCTACCTTGACCAGTAGCCTTGCCATTGTCGTGGTGATACTTCTTCGGGTGCCGCTGCGTCAGTTGTTCGGAGCACGTGTTGCCTACACGGTGTGGGCCCTGATTCCGCTGTCATTGATTGCCGTGCTGGTACCAGCACGGGAAATTGTGGTAACGGCTGTCAACAATCCGGTCATCGCGGAGGCTACGCCAGCAGCGGCAGTGGCGACGGCTCAGGTGCAGACCGGTCATTATTCATCGGATCTTTTGATGTTGCTCTGGATCGCGGGCATCGTCGCCTGCGCATTCTGGTTTTCGCGTCAGCAAAAAACATTCGTCGCAAGTCTGGGGTCGCTAAACCATCGCGCCGAGAAAATATATTCGGCAGAAAGTAACGTGCAGGGGCCATCCGTAATCGGTGTTCTGCAACCGCGAATCGTGCTGCCCTCGGATTTTGACCAGCGCTACAGTCCGGAAGAACAACGTCTGGTGCTGGCGCATGAGTTGCTGCATGTGGCACGCGGCGATACCCGGATCAATCTGATTGCGGCTTTTCTACGCTGCATCTTCTGGTTCAATCCGTTGCTGCATTGGGCCGATGGCCGCTTTCGCTTCGATCAGGAGTTGTCGACCGACGCAAACGTGCTGTCGAAATTCCCGTCATCCCGTAAATCCTATGCCGATGCCATGCTGAAAACCCAGATGGCCAGCATCGGTCTTCCCATTGCCTGTCATTGGCAGGCGCATCATCCATTAAAGGAAAGAATCCTCATGTTGAAGAAATCGGCTCCGCGAAAAGTATTCCGTGTATTGGGTTTCGGTCTCGTTGCCGCACTGTGTCTGGGTTCCGCTTTTGCCGCCTGGTCGACGCAGCCGGCCAATATCATTGTTGCGCCTGCGGAAGCGGGCCTGCTTTATGAAATACGCATGGAAGCCAAGATAGATCGTGTCGATCAAAAGCCGATTATCTTGCGTGAAATGCCGGGGAAAGAATTTGCGGTATCGCTCGGCGAAAAAGACACTGACTGGTCATATCGGTTTACGGTGACGCCGGTAGATAGCCAGTTCATGTTTATCAAGGGTGAAATCAGGTATGGAAAAACATTGATATCCGAACCTGCGATGAAAATTGCCAATGGCAAAAACTCGGCGATCTCCGTGATGACAAAAGACGGTAGCTCGATATTCAACATGAATTTCACGGTGAGTCAGATTCGCAATGGGAAGCTGGTGCCGCCGACGCCGTTCAATGGCGATACAGGCGAGGCCCATGGCACTTATCTGATACAAGACAAAAATGGCCAAGGCAAGGTTATGACTTATGCAGACTTGTTAGCCGGGATTCCGGAGCCGGCAAGCAATGACGAAGTAAAGACGCAAGCCAGGATTATTCCAGGTAGCCAGTATGTCGAATTGCAAGAGGCTGCCAGAAAGGCGGGATATGAAAGCATGAGGGTAGAGTTCACGGTGGGTGCGCAGGGGGAACTGTTTAGCGCAAGTCTTGACGGTAATTACTCACTGGATGAAACCACCGCCAAGAAATTGAATGGGCTGTTGGGGCAACAACGATTCGAGCCTGCGATAGGTAAGAGCGATGAGCCCGTTGTGAGCAAGTTGATAATCGAATTCTGACTTTTCTCAGTATATTCACTTGTTATGTTTACAAGAGATCAATACGCAGATAGCGCAGCACGTGTCAGGTATCAAGTTCAGGAGGATTTATGAAATCAGCACTTGTTTTTGCAGCACTATGCATGTCACTTCCAGCATCGGTCAGCCCGGCCAAGTCACCCCAGCAAGTGAACATCACGGGCGCATGGACCATCAGTTGGAATCACAGTCCCACGAACATAAATCTCATCAAGCTTACGCATCGAGGCTCATCTTCTTTCTTTGGCACTTACATCAGCGACGACAAGACAGCATGTCCGATTACGGGAAAGATGATCTCGCCTGCTTCCGTCACACTGACAATTGCTTGCCTTGATTGGGAAGCAAAAGTTGATGGCGTGGTCGAAAGCTCGAAATTGATTTCCGGAAACTACACGGCATACAAGACCGCAACCGGGACTTTCACGATGTCGCGGAAGTAGCATTTATGCCTAATTACGGATCAACCCATTTCGTTTAATGTTCAGAGCAGGTTGATTGGTGTCTTCAGGTAGATCACTTTGTTGGTTTCCGCTTTTGGAAATGCGCCGGCGGCAATGTTCACTTGCACCGAAGGAATGATCAAGGCAGGCATGGCCAGCGTTGCATCGCGCGCTTTTCGCATGGCAATGAAATCACTCTTCGAAACGGCATTGCCGACGTGAATATTGTTTCGTTTTTGTTCGCCGACCGTCGTTTCGCAACGCGGTTCGCGTCCGCCCGGTGAATAATCGTGGCAGACGAACATGCGGCTAGCATCCGGCAAATCAAAAAGCCGGTGAATGGATTGATACAACACCGCAGCATCACCACCGGGAAAATCGCAGCGTGCGCTACCGCCATCGGGCATGAATAATGAATCGCCGACGAAAACCGCATCGCCGATCAAGTAACTCACACTGTCATTGGTGTGCCCTGGTGTAGGAATGGCACGCGCACGCAATTCGCCGATTGAAAATGATTCGTCGCTATCGAATAAATGATCGAACTGCGAACCGTCGGTGGCAAAGCTTTCATCAAGATTGAAAACCGGTTTGAAGGTTTTCTGGACTTCGGTAATTCCCTTGCCGATCGCAATGCGGCCACCGAGATTTTTCTTGATGAAAGGCGCTGCCGAAATATGATCGGCATGGGCGTGGGTTTCCAGTATCCATTCAACCCGATAGGTGTTTTCAAGCGCCGTGTTTATCAGCTGCTGAACGCTTGAGGTGGAGGTGCGGCCCGATTTCGAATCGTAATCCAGTACCGGATCGATAATCGCGGCAACACGCGTTGCCGGATCGGCAACGACATAACTCCAGGTGCCGGTTTCCTTGTGATAGAAAGTATGGACAACCGGCGCCGGCATTATCGGCCCAATGCGTAATTGATCATCGCGGCAAGGCGCGCGCCGGCTTCACGCAGTCGGCGCTCCTGCAAGGGGCGATATTTATTCAGGTAATCGTCCTTGATGATGTTTTTCGGCGGATACGGGTTGTCTTTCAGGATGCGGCAAGACTGCATTGCCCAATCCACTGCCGGGCGATCCGAACGCTTGGTTTCATCGAACGGCAATGGCGATTGTTTCCACAAAAAATCGGCGTACTTTTTCGTATCTCGGGTTTTGCTTTCCGTGATCATCGAGTCCCAGACGCTGTGGATATTCCAGCCCGAAGGCACGTAATCGCCGGGTTTCGGGTTGGCGAGCGGCTGCCAGGCCTTGCCCTGATAGCTGATCTGGAAAGTATTGCCGCCGCGGTCATCGCCATAGCCGGCATGGAAAGGCTGGTGTACATCGCCAATGAAATGCACTAGGAATTTGAGGGCCTCGGTGCGTTCGAGATCGGTACGGTTCTTGTCGGAAAGAATCGTGAAGTTCTTGTTGATGGCGGCGACGACGCAGTTGCCGTCCGGGCAATCACGTACGGGGACAAATTCGCAGGGAACG
>CAZPCE010000246.1:0-4588 GCA_964584915.1 uncultured Arenimonas sp.
GTCCCTGCAACAAGGGATTGTAGATAAAGGACAACTTCTGCGCGATGGCTTCGCCAGGTCGGCTATCTTCGCGCGGGCCCAGTAAAACACCTGGCCGCAAAATATCGACGCGATGGAATTTCATCCGTTCGAGCAAGTCTTCGGTTTCGCCTTTTACCCGCAGATAAAAATTGCTGGTTTGCCGGGTGGCGCCAACCGACGATACGAATACGATCTGCTTGGCGTTTTGTTGCTTGGCGATTTCGGCAAATCGCACCACCAGATCGCGATCTACCGAAATAAACGCTTCACGCGATCCGGCTGTCTTTATCGTGGTGCCCAGCGCCGAAATATAGGCATCGACTTTTCCGCCACTGGCCTTGGCGATAGCTTCCGCAAGACCGGCCGATGGCTCGCCGTTTTCTGCGGCGACCAAATCCATCACGATATTGTGGAGCTTTGGATGTTTGATACCGACTGGTCGACGGGTCGGCACGATCAGCGCAGCGATACTTTTATCGGAAAGGCAATGCTGAAGAACGGCATTACCGACCAGTCCGGTAGCGCCCGCCAGCAGAACGGTTTTTTTGCTTATGCCCACTCGGTCAGGCCTTCGCGTTCGTACAAAGTCTTGAATGAAGGGCGCGCTTTCATTTTTTGAGCCAATGCATTCAGATGCGGCCAATCGGTGGCGGGTTTCGGCATATTTCGGGTCCAGCGCATCAACATGGTCAGCATGAAATCCGCTGCGGATATTTTTTCACCCAGCAGATACGGGCCATTTTCGGCAAGATGCGCATCAAGGCGATTCCAGCAAGCTTCCACGCGTTCACGAACTGCGAGTTGAGCAGCTTCGCTATTGGCTTCCCCGGCGGCTTCCGCCGGATACCACCATTGGCGCATCGCCGCTTGCAACGGGTTCACCAGATTGAACATCCATTGGTAATACTGCGCGCGTTCCAGTGTGCCAATTTTTGGAGCAAAGCCGGCTTCCGGATAAAGATCGGCAAGCTGCAACACGATGGCCGGCGACTCGTAAACCGCCTTGCCGTCGATAATCATGGTGGGCACGACGCCGTTTGGATTGAGTTTCAGATACTCGGCTGTTTTATGTTCTTTCGATTGCAGATCGACTTTGACCAGTTCGTGCGGCGCGTTCAATTCGATCAATAGCCAATGCACGACAAAGCTGGCCGAACCCGGGGCATAGTAAAGTTTCATTCAAGGCACTCCGCTGAGGATGCAGCATCATCACAAACTTCCGGACCGGGGGCAATAAAAAACCCCGGTCGTTGCCAACCGGGGTTTTTAGAATTCCGAAACCGGAACTTACATGGGCTGTACTTCGTCAGCTTGCATGCCTTTTTGGCCTTTGACGAGCTTGAAGCTCACTTTTTGGCCTTCTTGCAGCGACTTGAAGCCGTTACCTTGTATTGAACGGAAGTGCACAAACACATCTTCGCCGCTTTCCGGGGTGACAAAACCAAAACCCTTAGCGTCGTTGAACCACTTCACAGTACCGATTTGACGATCTGACATATTACTAATTCCTTGAAACATATTGAGTGAGACGCCAGACAAAACATTCGTTGGCGTAACTGCTGCAAGGAAGCAAGGCGTTGATGAGTGGATCATGGATCTACCGCACCGGCTCGCGATTCGCTCGAGCCTTAAACAAACAGTCGGGCGCACCTTACCTTATTTTCCGGGCAGATGCTAACTTTTTAACAAATCGGATTCTTTTTATTCATAAACTTCCCAGCCAAAGCCCATAAACACTCACCTTATCCGGAGAACTCCATGAAAATGATTTTTGCACTGGCATTACTTGCAGGCGCTGGCGCGGTGCAAGCCGCAGACGCCAAATTCAGCGACCTGGAAACACAAGCCTGGAATGAACAATGCACTTCGGTTTACAGCGGCGATGATGCCTCTTGCAAATGCCTGCTCGACAAGCAAGTCGGCAAGCTCGGTGAAAAGAAAGTGCAAATCAATTTACTCAGCATGGTCAGCATGCTGCCGGACGCCACCGAAGAACAAATCACGAAAAGCGATGCCGATGCGCTTGCTCTGGCCGGCGATGACGAAAAACTGAATGCAGCGAAAGACGAATTCCAGGCCAGCCTGGATGAGAATTTGGGCGAATGCATCAAGTAATTTTTTACTTCTTCGCAAAAAAAACGGCAGCCAAGGCTGCCGTTTTTTGTTTATGTAGGAGGCCGCTAGCGGGCGACAAGTCGGGCCGAAGGGCCCTCCTACGCAATTCAATTACTCCACTGCCACCGAAATCTTACTAATCCGGCTTTGCCATTCTTTCGGTCCAGTCTCATGCACCGAACTTCCGAGTGAATCAACGGCAACCGTTACCGGCATGTCCTTCACTTCGAATTCGTAAATGGCTTCCATGCCCAGATCTTCGAAACCCACGACTTTCGATGCCTTGATGGCTTTCGATACCAGATAAGCAGCTCCGCCGACCGCCATTAAATACACCGAGCGGTGTTTCTTGATCGCTTCAATCGCCACCGGGCCACGCTCGGCCTTGCCGATCATGCCCATCAAACCGGTTTGCGCCAATACCTGCTCGGTAAATTTATCCATGCGGGTTGCCGTGGTCGGACCTGCAGGCCCGACGACTTCCTCACGAACCGGATCGACCGGTCCGACGTAATAAATAAAGCGACCTTTGAAATCGACCGGCAATTTTTCGCCTTTGTTCAACATTTCGACCATGCGTTTATGCGCGGCATCGCGACCGGTCAGGATTTTTCCGTTCAACAACAACACATCGCCAGGCTTCCAGCTTTGAATTTGTTCCGGCGTAATGTTGTCCAGATCAACGCGAATGCCTTTGCTGCTGTCGTAAGTCAGCCTCGGCCAATCTTCGAGCGATGGCGGTTCCAGCATGACCGGGCCGCTGCCATCTAGAACGAAATGCGCGTGCCGGGTGGCTGCACAGTTGGGGATCAGGGCTACCGGCAAATTGGCGGCATGGGTCGGGTAATCCTTTACCTTGATATCGAGCACCGTGGTCAAACCACCCAAACCTTGAGCACCGATACCAAGTGCATTCACTTTGTCATAGAGTTCGAGACGTAATTCTTCGGCGCGATTTTTGGCGCCGCGTGCCTGCAGATCGGTGATATCGATCGGTTCCATCAGGGCTTCTTTTGCGAGCAGCATCGCTTTTTCGGCAGTACCGCCGATGCCGATGCCCAGCATGCCCGGCGGGCACCAACCGGCTCCCATGGTCGGCACGGTTTTCAAGACCCAATCAACGATGGAATCGGAAGGATTCAACATCGCAAATTTCGATTTGGCTTCGGAGCCGCCGCCTTTAGCTGCAACGATAACGTCAACGGTATTGCCTGGCACAACGGTCATGTTGACGACAGCAGGCGTGTTGTCCTTCGTATTCGTACGCTTCCCGGCGGGATCGGCCAATACCGAAGCACGCAGTTTGTTGTCGGGATAATTGTAGGCACGACGAACGCCTTCATTGACCATGTCTTCGACCGACAGCGTGGCTTCCCACTGCACATTCATGCCGATTTTCAGGAATACGGTCACGATGCCGGTATCCTGGCAAATCGGACGATGCCCTTCGGCGCACATGCGGGAGTTGATCAGGATTTGTGCGATGGCATCTTTTGCCGCTGGCGATTCTTCACGCTCGTATGCGGCTGCCAGATTCTTGATGTAATCGACCGGATGGTAGTAACTGATGTACTGCAGACCATCGGCAATACTTTGAATGAAATCGTCTTGTTTGATTGTCGCCATAAAAACTTCCGCTAGTGATTAATCAATTTCTTCAAGAACCCCCTGCTTCTGCAGGGGATCTTCAGCCGGCTTCGAGCAATTGCCAGCGTGCATAGGTATTATCCAACTCCAGCTGCAATGCCGCCATTTTACTATTGAACTCGGTAATGGCAGCCGCATTGTTTTTGGAATAAAACGAGGGCTCGGCCATCTGCGCCGTCATCCCGGCAATCGTGTTTTCGAGCTCTTCGATCTTCAATGGCAAGGCTTCAAGTTCCTTGGCTTCCTTGAAACTCAATTTGCGCTTTGCCGGGGTGGCCGGCTCGACTTTCGTCAATACCGCTTTCACGACTTCCACCGGCTTGGCGAAACTCGCATTGGACGTGTTATTGCCTGGACGTTGACGCAGCCAATCGACATAACCGCCGATGTATTCGCCGATACGACCATTGCCTTCCATCACGAGCGTGCTGGTGACTACGTTGTCGAGGAACGCCCGGTCATGCGAAACAAGAATGAGCGTGCCCGGATAATCGGCCAGGATTTCCTCGAGCAGCTCGAGCGTTTCCACATCCAGATCGTTGGTCGGTTCATCCATCACAAGCAAATTGGATGGCTTGGCGAATAATTTTGCGAGCAACAAACGATTGCGCTCGCCACCGGAGAGCTTGGTAATCGGGGCACGGGCGCGGTCCGGGCTGAACAGGAAGTCCTGCAAATAACCCATCACGTGTTTGCGGCTGCCGTTGATTTCTATGAACTCGCGTCCTTCCGACACATTGTCCAAAGCGTCCCAATCATCACGCAGCGAACTACGCAATTGATCGAAGAAAACGATTTCCAGATT
>CAZPCE010000247.1:0-3209 GCA_964584915.1 uncultured Arenimonas sp.
CCAGCATCCTGATCAAGGACGAACAGGTGTTCATGGAAAAATGGTGCCCCGAGCATGGCCGTGAACGCGTATTGATTGCCGATGATGCCGCCTATTACCGACTGGCCCGCGAACGCTTCATCAAGGCACCCGAGTTACCCGAACGTTTCAACACCGAACGCCATTGGGGCTGCCCTTATGATTGCGGTCTGTGCCCCGAGCACATGCAACACAGCTGCCTGACGCTGATTGAAGTCACCGATCATTGCAATCTGCGTTGCCCGATTTGCTACGCCGATTCAGGCCCGCATCGCCCGGGCTTCCGCGACATGGCGACCATCGAAAGAATGCTCGATGCCGTCGTTGCCAATGAAGGCGAACCCGATGTCGTGCAAATATCCGGCGGCGAACCGACTATCCACCCGCAATTCTTCGAGATTCTCGATGCGGCAAAGAAAAGGCCCATTCGCCATTTAATGGTGAATACCAATGGTTTGCGAATTGCCAAGGACCTCGAATTCGTCGAACGTCTGGCGACATACATGCCCGGCTTCGAGTTGTATTTGCAGTTTGATTCCTTGCGCGATGAAGTGTCGCAGGAACTACGTGGGGCAAAACTGCGCGACATCCGATTGCGGGCGTTGGAAAACCTGAATAAACACGATATCTCGACTACGCTGGTGGTGACTGTCAAGAAAGGACTGAACGATCACGAACTCGGCGAAATCATTGATTTCGCGCTCACGCAACCCTGTGTCCGCGGAGTTACTTTCCAGCCCATCCAGCATGCCGGCCGCGCGGAAAACTTCGATCCGGCAAAAAACCGGTTGACCCTGACTGAAGTACGCCGCCGAATCATCGAGCAAAGCAGTCATTTCAAGCCCGAAGACATTATTCCGGTGCCCTGCAATCCGGATTGCCTGGCGATGGGCTATGCCCTGAAACTGGGTGAAAACGTGGTTCCGTTGACGGGACTGATTCCACACGAAACCTTGATCAATGCCGGTCGCAACACGATTGTTGTCGAACGCGACGAAGCCATTCGCGAGCAGGTATTCAAGCTGTTCGCGACCAACCAATCGCCGGAAGGACAGGCCTGCTCCCTCTCTGACCTCTTGTGCTGCCTGCCACAGGTACAAGCTCCGGCGGAGCTCGGCTACAAGAATGTGTTCCGTGTCCTGATCATGGCCTTCATCGACGCGCATAGTTTTGATCTGCGAGCGGTAAAGAAATCCTGCGTCCATATTGCGCAACCGGACGGCAAGATCATTCCATTCGACACGTTCAATCTTTTTTATCGCGACGACAAGGCGGCATACCTGGATAAACTCAGGGCTGAAATCCGGGCGCCGAAAGCATAGTATCCAATATCGAATTCACCCATTAGTCAGTACTCGAGGGGAACACATGAATACTCCAAGCGACAATCCCTACACGGACTCCGGTTCGGCACCTACTAACAAGAGCGATGCCGACAAGGGAACGGTACTGGCGGGATTTTTCATTGGCTGGGGCCTGATGATCGGCAGCGCCATGCTGACCGGTTTCATCATCTCAATCCTGATGGGAATTACCAATGCGGTCAGCAGTGGAAACAGTTCTCTTTACCAGGCGATTGGATCGATGTCATTGCTGATACCAGTAGTCATCGTTGTTGGCTCAATGATCTGGTTCGGGAAAAAAGGCAAAAGCAAAATCGTGAAGGGAATCGGCGCCGCCATCATTTCATTGATTGCGCTGGTAATCCTCTTGGTAGCGGCCTGTTTTGGAATATTTGCGATGGGCGGCAACGGCGGCTGGCACTGAGCCTCACGGTCAGAAGCAACAATGGTGCGGTCGAAAAATGCTCCTGCATTGTCGGCACTCCCGCCATCCGTGGCGGGCGCCACAGGCGCATCCTATGCATCAAAAATCAAACCAGCGAACTGGTAAAGGCCTGCCGGTTTTTGTTTCAGGCGGAAAGCCGCTTCAAGGGCACCGCGTACAAAAATATCCCGATCCAACGCGTTATGGCGCAACTCGACGAATTCGCCAGGCCCGCTGAATTTCACCGTGTGATCGCCGATGACTTCGCCTTCTCGATGGCTCAGGTACGCAGGGATGTTTCCCGTTGCTGTTTCCACAGATTGGCCCAGAGTCAAAGCGGTACCCGACGGCGCATCCTTTTTGTGCACGTGATGGGTTTCGGTAATTTCAACGCCCCAGGTTTCCAGCGCTTTCGCCGCACGGCGTACCAGATCATTGAGAACGGCTACGCCGAGACTGAAATTCGAAGCCCACAGCAAAGGAATTTTTTTGGCTGAATCCTCCATCACCGATTTGTGCGAATCGTTCAAACCGGTAGTGCCGCTTACCAATGCAACATCTCGTGATTCACAGAATTTCACAATGTTTTCGAAGGCTTCTGGCTGGCTGAAATCGATTGCGACGTCGAATTCCGGCAGACCATCCAATTGATCAACGGCAAATAATGGGCACGTAAAGCCGTCGATAGGCGAAATATTGCGTCCAACAACGCCTGCAACCAATTCAAAACGATGATCGGCCGATGCAATTCGCAGCAAGGCACGGCCCATGCGGCCGGAGGCACCGATGATGACTAATTTAATGGCTTGATTCATGCAGGCAAGTTAGCGTTCGCGGCTTAAAAGAGCAAGCGTAGGTCGGGCCTAGGCCCGACGCTTCTCACACATTGCGATATTGCCATCGTCGGGCCGGGGCCCGACCTACGATGTCATCTTGTCCCAGAACGATTTCACGCCGTCGAGGAACGTGCTTGAACGCGGAGAATGTTTCGCACCCTCTTCGCCTTCGAAAGTCTTTTCGAATTCTTTCAGCAACTCGCGTTGCTTGCCTGTCAGGTTTACCGGTGTTTCAACGACCACGCGGGCCAGCAAATCACCGGTGGAGCTGCTGCGAACCGATTTCACGCCCTTGCCACGCAAGCGGAACAGTTTTCCGGTTTGCGTTTCCGCCGGCACCTTGATTTCGACTTCGCCGCCAAGCGTAGGCACTTCAATGGAAGCACCAAGCGCCGCCTGCGAAAAACGAATCGGCACTTCGCAGTACAGATCGTCGCCTTCGCGCTGGAAGATTTTGTGCTCGCGAACGCTGACTTCAACGTACAAATCACCGGCTTGTGCGCCGGCAGGCCCCGCTTCGCCTTCACCGGCCAGGCGGATTCGATCGCCGTTGTCGACGCCGGCCGGTATCTTGACCTGCAGGGTTTT
>CAZPCE010000247.1:3219-3582 GCA_964584915.1 uncultured Arenimonas sp.
ACGCGGCCATTGCCACGACAGGTCTTGCAGGGCTTCGCAATCGTTTGACCGCGGCCGCCGCAGGTATGGCAAGGTTGCTGAACCGAGAAAATACCGCGCTGCATCCTGATCTGGCCTTGGCCTTTGCAGGTTTTGCAGGTCTCGACTTTGCCGTCTTCCGAGCCGCTGCCGTTGCAGGGTTTGCAGGCGACGAGTGACGGAATGTCGATTTTCTTTTCGACGCCGAATACGGCTTCTTCGAGATCGAGGTCCATCATGTAGCGAAGATCGGCACCGCGACGCGGACCACGTTGTTGACGTGCGCCACCGAAAATATCGCCAAAGATATCGCCGAATATGTCGCCGAAATCGGCACCGCCATGT
>CAZPCE010000247.1:3592-4581 GCA_964584915.1 uncultured Arenimonas sp.
GCCGCCAGTACCGTGCTCGAACGCAGCATGGCCATGCTGGTCATACGCACGGCGCTTGTTGGCATCGCTCAATATCTCATATGCCTGCTTGGCTTCCTTGAAGGATTCTTCTGCGGCCTTATCGTCGGGATTTCTATCCGGGTGATGCTTTTGCGCCGCACGACGATAGGCTTTCTTGATCTCGTCGTCTGTGGCTGTTTTGCCGACACCCAGAACTTCGTAGTAATCGCGTTTTGACATATTGAAACCGAAAAATGTGGAAAGGACTTTAAACCGAAACGGGAGCTCGCAGAATTCCGCGTCTCCCGTCTCTTTTACACTGCGTTTGAATTACTTGTTGTCGTCTTTTACTTCCGTGAACTCGGCATCAACCACATCTTCGGCTTTTGCGGCAGCTTCGCCTTGCGGCGCTTCTGCACCACCTTGTTCCGCCGATGCCGCCGCCGAATACAAGGCTTGTGCCGCTTGTTGCAGAGCCGAAGTCTTGGCTTCGATCTGGCCCTTGTCGTCGCCTTTCATCGCGGTTTCAAGATCGGCCAACGCGGTTTCGATTCCGCCGAGCTGGTCGCTCGGCACTTTCGCGCCGTGATCTTTCATCGCTGTACGTGTTGTGTGGATCAAACCGTCGGCAGCGTTGCGTGCAGTCACAAGCTCATGGAACTTCTTGTCTTCTTCACGATGCGCTTCGGCATCCTGCACCATGCGCTGGATTTCTTCATCGCTCAAGCCGGAACCGGCCTTGATTTCGATACGTTGTTCCTTGCCGGTTTTCTTGTCTTTCGCCGACACATGCAGGATACCATTGGCGTCGATGTCGAAAGTGACCTCGATTTGCGGCATGCCGCGCGGTGCGGGCTCGATACCCGACAAGTCAAACTTGCCCAGCGATTTGTTGAAACGGGCCTGTTCGCGTTCGCCTTGCAGGGCATGCACGGTCACGGCCGGCTGGTTGTCGTCGGCGGTCGAGAAAGTTTGCGATGCCTTGGTAG
>CAZPCE010000248.1:0-4581 GCA_964584915.1 uncultured Arenimonas sp.
GCCGCGACCATGATTGCCGTTATAGGGTTTGGTGACGACCGGAAAACCGATTCGACGTGCGGCACGTATTGCCAGCGATTCGGTTTGCACCAATTCCTGACGTGGCACCGGCAAACCAAGTGAACCGAGAATCTTGTTGGTTTCTTCCTTGTCGCTCGCCAATTCGACGGCGATGTGCGGTGTTTTACCGGTGATGGTCGCCTGGATGCGTTGCTGATATTTCCCGTGCCCCAATTGCACCAGCGATTGCTCGTTTAAACGCAACCACGGAATATTTCTTTCTTCTGCGGCCTTTACCAGCGAAGCGGTGGATGGACCCAAAGCGCGGCGTTGTGCGAAACGGATGAATTCATCGCGGGCACTTGGCCAATCCCAATCTTCCGGTAACAGGCCGCTGGTTTGCAGTGCGGCGGGCAACAGGGAGGTCAATAATTTCAGCGCCAACTCACCGGCAGCGATGCCTTCGTCTTTCTGCGCATATTCATAAACAACGGTATAGACGCCGGGCCTGTCGGTGCTACGGGTTTTGCCAAACGTGACATCCTCACCGGCCATGTTTTGCAATTCAATCGCGACATGCTCCAGCACGTGACCGAGCCAGGTACCCTCGTCTTCCTTCATACGGCGGATAAAACCGCCAGGTTCGCGATAGGAACAACCGTGTTCGTTCAAACCCGGCAAGGCATTGACCAGGCCGTCGACAAATTCGTTGCCCAGCTTCGCCGTTGGCCATTTTTCCATTTCACCCAGATCAAGCTCCAGTTTTATCACTGGAAAATGCGCATACAAGGACGGCCCAACAAATACATTACGTTCGAGAATACGCATGGCAAAATCCTAGGTTAATGGTGTAATTAAATTTCCGGCAGTCGCTTTTCGAGTATGTAAATTAAATGTGGCTCCTGCAACCAGTATGTGCACGGTCAGCCCCAGCAGGCAAACCGGTTCGCCCTCATTGACCTGGTCCATCGAAGAAAAAGACAGGTTGGCGGCATCGACAACGGTGATGCCGCCACTTCCCAGAACTTCAACGGTATTGTCCGGACTGATAAATGCGGCCGTGTCCTCATCCAGCCCCAGACCTATGGCGAACGGGTTGTATGCCAAGGCAGTGACCAATCGTCCCAGACGATCACGCTGACGAAAATGTTGATCAATGATAAAGCGATTGGTCAAAACAAAACCCGGAGCAAGACGCACCGAACCGGCAATCGGCGTAGAGCCTTCTTCACCAAACGCAATCATGTGTTCGCTAATCACGCTCGCGCCGGCACTGGTACCTGCAACATGTACGCCTTCAGCATTTTGCGTGCGGATTAATTTCGCCACCGGCGTTCCGCCAATCAGTGTCGTCAGGCGTAATTGGTTGCCGCCAGTAATGAAAATACCGGTTGCCTGCCTGATGCGTTCCAGACGATTGGGTTCCGAGCAATCACGGCGGGTATCGAAATTGATCGACTCCACTTTGGCAACGCCCAGATCGGTAAATATCTTTTCGTAACGATCGCCGGTATCGATCAGACGGCTGGCAGTCGGAATGACGACAATATCCGCCGCACTGCCACCACAAAGTTTCACAAAACGTTCGAGAATCCGGGGGTTATTTTCTTTTTCTTCGGCGCCGCCGATGGGAATAATCCAACCGCGCTCTTCCCCGTCCGGGGTTTTACTAGGGCACATCAACACGTCCTTGGTGTAACACAGCCATATGACGGTGATTTTAACCCGTGCACACCTTAATTCCTAATTGGGCTAAAGTATTGGCTGCTCATTTGAGGCCCTGACCATGCTTATTCGAATTTGCGTCTCGTTTTTCATGCTGATTTCCATCAATACCGCGCTGGCGGCAGCTTCGGTCAAAACCCAGGTTCCGCGTCCGGACACCGACGTATTGAAGAACTACAGCCCCGACAATGCCGAAATCGAGGTCCGGCTCGATGGTGATTTCACCGGCGACGGGCTCAATGACGTGGCTTTTATTGCCGCCTCGGAAGAAAAACGCGTATTGATAGTCATGGCCGGTTATGTCGACGAGTTTGACCTTGGGCATGAACCGCTTGGCCAGGTTGAGCTGGAAACCTTCCCGCTCGGCGCCGCATCGCTAAGTTTCAAGAAAGGCGTCCTGATCGTGGAGGACCTGACCGGCGGAACGACGGCGATTAACGCTCTGTATCGCTACCGCTTCGACAAGTTGCAGAAACGCATGCAGTTGATCGGCGATGACGTGATGCAATACAGCCGTACAAATCAGCACGATTCGTTCAAGGTAAGCACCAATCGCCTGACCGGGCAAAGCATTTCACAGCGGAGTAAATTAACCGAAGCAGGTGATTACCAAGATCAGGCCGCAGTGACCAAAAAAGTATCCACAAAAGCGATCTACATGGAAGACACCCCGAACCCCTGCATCGCGCTTGGCTGCATGGAGCAGTAGTTCGCAGCATGTCGAAAACCGTGGAAAAACCGGAAGTCTCGGCAACGACGGGGCTTCTGATTTCAAATGCATTGACGCTGGCCATGGCACTGATTCTGAAATGGCCGCTCGCATTGGTGCTGTGGCCTTACTGGATACAAAGCATCATCATCGGCGGGTATGCTAGAAAGAGAATGCTGGCGCTAAAGAAATTCAGCACCGAAGGCTTCACCAGCAATGACCAGCCGGTTCCCGAGAACGAAAAAGGGAAGCGTTCGACGGCTTCTTTTTTCGTCATTCACTACGGCATTTTCCATCTTGTTTACTTGATGTTCCTGCTGGACAGAGCCAAGCTGGACTCTGCCTGGGATGGCTTCTGGATTGTTGTCTGCGGGCTTTCCTACATTTTGGCCCAGCGCAAAACCTATGAACAACAAGTAGCTACTGACGCGCTTGGAATACCCAATCTTGGCAAACTGATGTTCCTGCCCTATCTGCGAATATTGCCGATGCACCTGACGATTATTTTCGGAATGATGGGCGGTTCGACTTTTTCAATCCTGCTTTTCATGGCGTTGAAAACGGTGGCCGATGTTTTACTCGACAAATTGGATCGCAGACCGGCAGGCACCATGATGGGTTCATAGGGGGTCGCCTCTGATGCGCCTTACCCGGTTTTAATCGCCTTGCCGGATTTTTCCAGTGTCGCAATCCATTCCTGATTAATTTGCCGCGCCGATCTCGGCATGCGCTTTGCAATCTTCAAACTTTCTTCCAGAATTGCATTGGCGCGAAAAGGATCGTCCCATTGCAACAGGGTTTCGACATACCTGGCTCTCGCTTCGAGACCGACGTAATACCCGACCAGAACCTCGTATTCTTCGCGTGCCAATTTGCGTTCATTCAGCGCCGACAATGCTCGCGCGTAAAGCAAATGACCATCGGGCGATTTGAAATTCGGATTCTGACTGATGATCAGATCCAGCAGCTCCTTTGCTTCCCTGGCATTTCCGGCTTCAAGAAACGCTCTTGCAAGATGCGTTTGTATTTTCGGGTCGTTGGCATAAATTCCGTTGAGGACACTTTGATATTGCGGTATCGCTTCGGATGGACGCTTTGCATTCACCAGGGCTTGCGCGAGGCGAATGCGGTTGTCAGGCGTGGAAGCAATGTCAATCGCTTCCTGGGCTTGCCTCAATTCACGACTGGGGTCCAGCACATTGACCAGAGCGTATTCGATCGTCCTGCCCTGCCTGGTGTTTCTGGCATCGGGGAGCCATATCGTTACGCCGTAAATGAGGCTTCCGAACAGCGGAAAGGCAAACAGGATCATCAGCCAATATTTATCTTGATGCGTTTTCATCGCATGTATCGCGAAAAACAACGCAATGATGACGTGTAACCCGATTCCCAGTATTGGCATATCGCAATTCCCCCGAATTGTTGCGGCCCGGATCATGGTTTCATCTGACCCGGGGACGTCGCATTATTTCAATCTATCCAACACTTCTTTCAGATCATCCGCCAGCGGTGCATTGATCAAATACGGCTTTGCGCCGCCATCCAATGCAAACTCCATCGAAGCTGCGTGAAGGAACAGACGCTTCAGCCCGGCTTGTTCCGATAATCGTTTGTTGGCTTCGCGATCACCGTATTTTTCATCGCCTGCAACCGGATGACCCAAATGTTTGGCATGCACGCGAATTTGGTGCGTACGGCCGGTTTCAATCGTGACTTCGCAAAAACTGCAGCCGGCGCGACGCTCGAGCAATTTGAAATGGCTGACCGAGGCCTTGCCTTCCGGATGCACACGTACCATGCGCTCGCCCCCCTGCAAGACCGAACGCTGCAGCGGCGCATCCACCGTCATGGTGCCGGACGGCATCTTGCCTACTAACAAGGTGAGGTATTTCTTGTTCGGCGCCTCTTCATCCTCGCCTTCGCGCATCAAGGCCTGCAGTTCAAGCAAGGCCGAACGCTTTTTGGCGATGATAAGAACACCACTGGTATCACGATCCAGACGGTGCACCAATTCAAACGGTTCATCAGGCCTGAGCGCCCTCAAACCCTCGATGACTCCATGACTCACGCCACTACCGCCATGGGCCGCGATGCCGCTGGGCTTGTTCAGGGCCAAAAACAGCTTGTCTTCATAGATGATGCTGGCC
>CAZPCE010000249.1:0-3563 GCA_964584915.1 uncultured Arenimonas sp.
GCCGCATTTGGACGCCACGTTCACCACCAGCATGGCCTTGCCTTCGTAGGTCTTCAGCGACTGCTCGTCGCCGTCAATGGTTTTTGCAGAAAAATCATAGGCTTTGCTCATCTGGCGCTCCTTCATATGTGGTTTGATTATAGTCCACCCATGCCTTTAGTCACGGGCATATAGGAAGCAAAACCGGTTAATCTTGTCGTTCAATCTGGGAGACCCGTATGAAGTTACCGTTAAGCCTTGCCATCGCAGGCGCTCTTGCCCTCGGCAGCAGTGTCAGCACACCCGCACAGTCAGCAGAAAAAGCCGCCATGACCAAATCAGCCGCAACACCCGCTGCCGCCAGTAATCCTTTCTTTGCCGAAAGTACGCTGCCGCTCCACTTTCCTCAATTCGACAAGATCAAAGACAGCGATTTTGCTCCTGCTTTTGATCGAGGCATGGCAGAGAACTCGCGAGAAATCGAAGCCATTGCCAACAACCAGGCTGCACCGACTTTCGAAAACACCATCTTGGCGATGGAGAAATCCGGCCAGATTCTCGGCCGAGCCGCCAGAGTGTTCGGAAATCTGACGAGCGCCAATACCAACGACACTCTCGACAAGCTGGATGCCGAATATTCACCGAAGTTCGCAGCACACTACGATAGCGTTTATTTGAACGCCAAGTTATTCGACCGTATCAAAACCTTGTATGCGAAACGCAATGATCTCGGCCTGGATGCCCAAGGCGTGCGTCTGATCGAACGCTATAACACCGACTTCGTCCGTTCCGGCGCAAACCTGACCGAAGCTCAGAAAACCCGCATCAAGGCGATCAATGCCGAAATGGCCACGCTGCAAACCAAATTCGGACAAAACACGCTGGCTGAAGTCAATGATTCCGCCGTGATTGTTACCGACAAGGCAGAGCTTGATGGACTGTCGGACGAACAAATCGCCGGACTGGCCGAAAGCGCGAAATCGAAAGGCATGGAAGGCAAATATCGCATCGCTTTGCTCAACACCACTATCCAGCCACTACTGCCGCAAATCAATAATCGCTCGCTTCGCGAACGCATCCACAAAGCCTCCATTTCCCGCGGCAGCCGCGGTAACCAGTGGGATAACCGTGACATCGTTGCGAAAGTAGCCAAACTTCGTGCCGAACGTGCGTCCATCATGGGTTACCCGAACTACGCCGCTTTCGGCCTGGCCGAAGAAACTGCAAAAAATCCGGAAGCCGTCAACAAGATGTTGGCTCAGTTGGCACCGCCTGCCGTGGCCAATGCACGCAAGGAAGGCGCGGTACTCCAGGCGATGATCGATGCCGAACAGAAAGCCAAAGGCCAGAAGAGCTTCGCTCTTGAACCTTGGGACTGGTCCTACTACACGGAAAAAGTGCGTAAAGCCCAGTACGATTTCGACGAGGCACAACTCAAGCCTTATCTCGAAATGAACAGCGTGCTGCAAAATGGCGTCTTCTTTGCCGCCAATCAGCTGTATGGCCTGACGTTCAAACCTCGTACCGATCTTCCAACTTATCAGGAAGACGTAAAGGTCTATGAAGCTTTCAATGCCGATGGATCGACGCTGGCCTTGGTGATCGTGGATCCCTATGCCCGCAGTTCAAAACGCGGCGGCGCCTGGATGAGTTCCTATGTTGACCAATCCGATTTGATGGGCAACAAACCGGTTGTCGCACTGCATTTGAATGTGACCAAACCGACCGAAGGCAAACCTGCCCTGATGACCTGGGATGACGTGAATACAGCATTCCATGAATTCGGCCACGTGTTGCATGGCATGTTCTCGGACGTGAAATATCCTTATTTCAGCGGTACCAGCGTGCCACGCGACTTCGTCGAATACCCGTCGCAAGTGAACGAAATGTGGGCTGACTGGCCTTCCATTCTTGCCAACTATGCGAAACATTGGCAAACCGGCGAACCCATGCCGCAAGCCTTGCTGGATAAAGTCGCCGCCAGTGCAAAATTCAACCAGGGCTTCACGACCACATCCTACCTTGGCGCAGCACTGCTGGATCAACGTTGGCATCAGGTGACGGTCGACACGCTTCCGAATGCCGATGGCGTGATGGCGTATGAAGCCAAAGCACTGAAAGACGTCGGTCTTGATTATGCTGCGGTTCCACCTCGTTACCGCACGCCTTACTTCAGCCACATCATGGGCGGCTATGCTGCAGGTTATTACGCCTATATCTGGTCCGAAGTCCTCGATGCCGATACCGTGCAATGGATCAAGCAACATGGTGGCCTGACCCGCGAAAACGGCGATCATTTCCGCAACACCCTGCTGTCGCGCGGTGGCAGCAAAGATGCATTGCAGTTGTTCCGCGATTTCTCCGGCGGTGATCCGGACATTCAGCCTTTGCTGGAACGCCGCGGCCTGGTGGTCGATAAAAAATAATTGCACCGCTCCCCGAACAAGAAAAACGCCGCTCACCGCGGCGTTTTTTTTTCACACCTAATTTCCTTCAAACAGGTTAAATTTGGGTTTTGAAATTTCGGGGAAAACACCATGAAAGTAAAAGCTGCCGTTGCGTATGAAGCAGGAAAGCCTCTGGTTATTGAAATGGTCGATCTTGAGGGGCCGAAATTCGGCGAAGTTCTGGTCGAGCTCAAGGCGACAGGCATCTGCCATACCGATTACTACACTTTGTCAGGCGCCGATCCGGAAGGCATTTTTCCTGCCATTCTCGGACATGAAGGCGCCGGTATCGTGGTCGATGTAGGGCCCGGGGTTACCAGTCTGAAAAAAGGCGACCACGTCATTCCCCTGTACACGCCGGAATGCCGCCAATGCGAATACTGCCTGAGCCAAAAGACCAATCTCTGCCAGGCAATTCGCAGCACGCAAGGCCAGGGTTTGATGCCGGATGGCAGCAGTCGTTTTTCGATCGGCGGAAAGAAAATCCATCACTACATGGGCACCTCCACCTTTGCGCAATTCACCGTCGTTCCGGAAATCGCGTTGGCGAAAATCCGCGAAGACGCGCCTTTCGACAAAGTCTGCTACATCGGTTGCGGCGTCACCACGGGGATTGGCGCAGTCATCTATACGGCGAAAGTCGAGCCCGGTTCGCGCGTTGTCGTGTTCGGTCTGGGCGGCATCGGTCTTAATGTCATTCAGGGGGCTCGCATGGCCGGTGCGCGGCAGATTATCGGCGTCGATATCAATCCGGCACGCAAAGACATCGCGACCAAATTCGGCATGACCGACTTCGTCAACCCGAAAGAAGTCGAAGGCGATCTGGTGGCCTATCTGGTCTCGCTTACCAAAGGCGGAGCCGATTATTCGTTTGAATGCATCGGCAATACGCAGGTGATGAGACAGGCGCTGGAGTGCTGCCACAAAGGCTGGGGCACGAGCGTGATTATTGGCGTTGCCGCTGCCGGTCAGGAAATATCCACGCGACCCTTCCAATTGGTGACTGGTCGTAATTGGCGCGGCTCGGCTTTCGGCGGCGCGCGCGGACGCACCGATGTTCCGAATATCGTCGATTGGTACATGGAAGGCAAAATCAATATCGACGATTTGATTACCCACACCATGCCGCTGGAAAAA
>CAZPCE010000249.1:3573-4567 GCA_964584915.1 uncultured Arenimonas sp.
AAGGTTTCGATTTGATGCATCACGGCGAATCGATTCGTGGCGTGGTGTTGTACTGATGCAAACCATTTCCGAACAATTCTGTTTCGGCGGCATACATAGCGTGCACCAGCACGATTCCAAGTCCAACAATGGTCCGATGCGGTTTTCCGTATTCACGCCGCCACAGGCCACGCAAGGAAACGTACCCGTTCTATTTTTTCTTGCGGGACTTACCTGCAACGAAGAAACCTTCATGATCAAGGCCGGGGCTCAACGCGTGGCTGCGGAGTTGGGCATCATGCTGGTTGCGCCGGATACCAGTCCACGCAATACCGGCATTGACGATGCAACCGGCGACTGGGAATTCGGCGAAGGCGCCGGTTTCTATTTGAATGCCACGCAGGAAAAATATCGCCTCTATTTCAATATGCACGACTACGTCGTGCATGAGTTGCCGGAGCTGATCGCGAAACATTTTCCTGTCGATATCGGCCGGATCGGAATAAGCGGCCACTCGATGGGTGGGCATGGCGCCTTGACGCTGGCCTTGCGTCATCCGGGCAAATACCGCTCCGTATCCGCATTCGCGCCGATCGTCGCACCTTCGCAGGTACCTTGGGGACAGAAAGCCTTTTCGAAATATCTCAACGGCCCGGAAGAATGGTCTCAATACGATGCCTGCGAGCTGGTGAAGCAACAGCCATTCAATGGCACGATTTTGATTGACCAGGGCCTGAGCGACAACTATCTGGCAGCGCAATTGAAACCGGAATTATTTTCGGCGGCCTGCAAGCAAAGCGGCCAATCATTATTGCTGCGTCAACATGCCCGCTACGACCATTATTACTGGTTCGTCCAAAGCTTCATCGAAGACCATCTCAGGCATCACGCAAAATATTTGCGAGCCTGATCGCCGAAATGCAGGCATAAAAAAAGCCCGGATAAATCCGGGCTTTTTCCTATCTAGCAGTGAAGCAGATATTAGCTAGCTTCGACTTGGTCAGCTTGCAGGCCT
>CAZPCE010000250.1:0-4523 GCA_964584915.1 uncultured Arenimonas sp.
GGCAAGCATGGGGTGCAAATCGGTGGTTTTACCTTGAGCGACGATGGGAAAAGACTGGTCGTGGTATCAACGCTGGATAATCTTCTGAAAGGCGCGGCTACACAGGCGATTCAAAACCTCAATCTGGCCTTTGGTCTGGATGAATTGGCAGGATTAAACCATGAGTAATTTGTTGTGGCAGAAGCCCGGCGTGTCGGTGAATGAAAACATCCAGCGTTTTCTGGCCGGCAACGACATCGTGGATGACGCGAGCCTGTTCCTGTTCGATGTGCAGGCCAGCAAGGCGCATGCCGAAGGCTTGCAAAGCATCGGCATACTCACCGGAAACGAGTGCGAGTCCCTGTGCGATTCGCTTGACCAGTTGGCCGAACTATTCAAGTCGGGTGAGTTCGTACTCGACGATCGATATGAGGATGCCCATTCCGCCATCGAAATATATTTGATTGCGCAGCTGGGCGACGTAGGCAGGAAAATTCATACGGGCCGAAGCCGCAATGACCAGGTATTGGTGGCAAGCCGCTTGTATCTGAGAGAAGTCTTGCAGCAATTATCGTTCCACAACCGGAAAATTGCCGAGATTGCATTGCAGCGCGCAGAGCCGGAGTCGATGTTGCCGCTACCGGGCTACACCCATATGCAACGTGCGATGGTGAGTTCGGCCGGGATGTGGTGGGCGGGCTGGGCCGAGAGCTTTGTCGACGACCTGAGCCTCGCGAAATCCAGCCTTGACTGGATCAATGCCAACCCGCTTGGGAGCGGATCGGGCTTCGGCGTCAACATGCCGCTGGATCGTGAGCACACGACAAACGCGCTGGAATTCAATCGCGTGCAGGTAGCGGCGACCTACGCGCAACTTTCCCGAGGAAAGTTTGAATTGCAGGCCTTGGCTGCGTTGTCGCAATCCCTGCTTGATTTAAGAAGGCTAGCCTGGGATTTGAGTCTGTTCACCAGCGCCGAATATTCTTTCGTGTCCTTACCGCCCGAGTACACGACCGGTAGCTCGCTGATGCCGAACAAGCGCAACCCTGATTTGATCGAATTGTTGCGGGCCAGCTACGCCGTGGTTGCCGGTGCGCGCACCGAGATTGAATCGCTGCTTTCGCTGCCGTCGGGTTATCACCGTGACCTGCAATTCAGCAAAGGACCGATGTTGCGCGCTTTCAATCATGGCTTGGCAGCGCTGGCCCTGGTGCCCGATTTGCTTGCCAGGCTGCAATGGCAGCCGGAGAAAATGCGTGCCGCTATCGAACCCGGCATGTTTGCAACCGATTGCGCCATGGAACTGGCGGCGAGCGGAGTTCCGTTTCGCGATGCCTATCAGCAGGCGGCAAAAGCCGCTTTGCCGAGTTATGGCGCCGACCCTGAAGCCAGCTTGCAGGCCCGGGTTTCACTGGGCGCTGCCGGCAATCCGGGTTTGGAAATTTTGAAGAAACGCCTGCATGATCTGACATAATCTCCCGGCGCATTAGGGTAGGGGATTGGGATGTCTTCATTGTTTGAACTGGCGAACCAGGCGCTGGAAACGCCGGCTTTCCGACGCGAAATACTCGCATCCGCTTTCGGGAAATTTACTCCGGAACAAGAGCGACGGTATGTTTCGCGACTTCACGACAACGACCAGATGTTGCACCACTGCCTGAACCATTTCGGCAACGTCAACTTTTCGCTGAGCCACTACCTGGCGGTTGCCACCCAGCAATTCCGCATGGTGGAAAAAATCATGGATGCCTTGTTTCCGGATCATCCGGATGCGTTGAAGCTGCTGGATTTCGCCTGCGGTTACGGACGCCTGCAACGCCTGATGTCCTTAAAGACCGATCCGGAGTTATTGTGGGTAGCGGAAATCAACGGCAACGCGCTTTCCTACGTGGTGAATACATTCGGGGTCAATGGGCTTGATTCGCATGCCGAACCGGAACGCTTTGCGACTACCGAAAAATTCGACGTGATCTGGGTTGCGTCCTTGTTTTCGCATTTGCCCCGCCATTTGTTCCATGCCTGGCTAGAACGGTTGAGCTCTTTTTTGACGCCATCGGGCGTGCTTTGCTTCAGCGTGCACGATGAAAGACTGCTACCCGGTGCAATCAGCCTGCCGGAGTCGGGTCTTCACTATGTCGAACAGAGCGAGGACCCGAATCTCGACGTCAGTATTTACGGTACGACTTATGTCAGCGAGGCTTTCGTCGCAGGGGCGGTGGATGCGATTGCTGATTCAGCTTTTGCCTGCCATCGCATTTCCAAGGGATTGGCGAACGAACAGGATCTCTATATCGTGGCAAGGCGCCAGCTGCGCGATTTGTCGCCGCTGAAGAATATCCGCCATGGCACGTGGGGCTTCGTCGACAAAGTCTGCTTTGAGCCCAATGGGGAGTTTTATCTCTATGGCTGGGCTGCCTCGATCGACGACGGCTTTGTGGATTACATTGAAATCAGGGTTGACGACGATTTTCATCGATGTTCCCCGAACCTGCTGCGCACCGATGTCGTCGAGGTGCTGAAAGACCCGCGACTGCTTGATTCAGGCTGGGAAATATCCTTGAAACTCGATCCGGTGGAACAGCACTTCGTGGCTGTTACCGTCGTCAGCAAAAGGGGCGAGAGCTCACTTGTATATGCTGGCTTTATCAGCGAAGGCCGATTCAGTACGTAAGGGGATATTCTGTTCGCATGGCAATTCCAGCCTGTGATATTTTCGCCCGATTGGGCGAATAATGGTGCTGAAGCCGGGAAAATGGTCGTATGCCGCGATGATTCCGTGACTTTATGCATGTAGATAAAACGGGCCGAAACGCTAAGCTTGTAAATATTCAATGATTACCACTACGGGGAGCAGTGCATGTCACATTTGATCAATATCTTTCTGGAACCGGGCAAAGTCTTTGCCGAATTGAAGGAAAAGCCCACTTTTGTCGTTCCGTTGCTACTGGTGATGGTCGCCACGATTATCATGACTTTCACGTATTTCATGAAAGTGGATAGCACATGGTTTATCGATCACACGTTGCTCGCCAGCGGCAAGGAAATGTCGGCAGCAGAAATGGCGCAAGCCAGGAGTTTCATGCCGGGTGCAAAAATGATGGGTTATATCTCCATCGTCACCATTCCGCTCGGTACGGCATTCATCGTTACGCTGTTTTCACTGTACTATCTGCTGGCCGGAAAAATTTCGGGTTCCGCAATTGGCTTCAAGCAGGCATTGAGCCTCACCTGCTGGAGCAGCATGCCATCCTTGCTTGGCGTCATCGTGATTCTGGTGGGTGTGGTGATGATGTCGCCACAAACCAGTATCGAATCGCTGGGCCTGACCCATCTCGATCCGTTGTTGCTGCAATTGCCCATTGATAGTCCATGGAAAAAGCTGGCTACCTCGTTTGACCTGCTGAGTTTCTGGAGTATTTTCCTGGCGGCGCTGGGTTGGAAAACTTGGGGAAAAACCAGCTGGGTCGAAGGCTTGGTCGTCGCAATAATTCCTGTCGCCATAATCTTCGGTTGCTTTGCATTGCTCGCACTAATTTAAATCATTAGAGATTCCAACAAATGAAGTTCAATAAAAAGTGGGTTGCCGCAGGTATCGTGCTGGCGGTAATTGCCTTGCCGATCATAATAGGCAAGAGCAAGGGTGATAGCGGGCTGGAAGTGGATATCAGCGACGTCAGCTCGCAGGAAATTCGCCCCACCATCCTGGCATCGGGAGTCTTGGCGTATCGAACTGAAGTGAACCTGACTTCCGAGTTGGTCGCAAAGGTACGTTCGATTGAAGTCGAAGAGGGCGATATCGTCCAAGCCGGACAATTGCTGATGCGGCTCGATCCCGAAACCTACCGCAACGCAATTGACCGGGAAGAAGCGAGCAAACGCCAAAGCGAGATCAGCATTCAACGCCAGCGCGTCACCTTGCAATTGAAAGCGACCCAGTTCGAGCGCAGCAAAAAAATGCTGGCGGCGAAAATGATCGACCAGAACCGCTTCGACGAAGACAAAAACCAGTTTGAACTGGCGCAGGTTGAATTGAAAAGCAGCGAAGAAGCACTGCGCCGCGCGAATGCGGTGTTGAGCGAAGCTCGCGAACAGATGGGTAAAACCGATATTCGTGCGCCGATCAGCGGGAAAATCGTGTCCTTGCCGATCAAGGTCGGCGAGACGGCGATTCCTTCGACCTCTTCCCTGGCCGGCGCGCAATTGATGCAGATTGCCGATACCTCGGATATCAAGGCTGAACTCAAGGTTGACGAGGCTGACATCGCCAAGATCGCCATTGGCCAGAAAACCGATGTGTACGCCGCCGCCTATCCGGAAACGCCGCTTGCCGGCAAGGTCGAGAAGATCGCCCTGGCGCCTTCGATCGAAGGACAGGGTCGTGCCTACAAGGTCACGATTTCGCTGACAGCACAACCGAAATTGTTGTTGCGTTCCGGCATGAGCGCACGCGCCAATATCTTCCTGAGTGACGGCAGCAAGAAAGTCGCGGTGCCGGTGGAAGCGGTGATCACCGAAACCGACGAAAACGACACCAAGAAGTTCAC
>CAZPCE010000251.1:0-4459 GCA_964584915.1 uncultured Arenimonas sp.
GTTTTTCGGTGCTCATATCGGTTTTCTTGCTGTGGGCTGCGCGTATTCTAAAGGTTTGCGGGCTGAATACCTATCGTAGGAGCGTCTTTTAGGCGCGATAAGCCTCGCCGGATCTATCGCGCCTAAAGGACGTTCCTACGAATGTCAGACCATCTTCACATCCGGCAAACTCAACACGTATTCCGGCCCCATCAACATCGATGGCGTGTAATAGCCGCCCGGCTGATCTTCGGTTTCCAGCAAATGCTTCACGATGCCGAGCGATGCCGTGACGGTAAGTTCATAGCCATTCGGCGTGTTCATGCATTTCTTGATTTCTTTGCCGGCAGCATCGCTGGCTTCACCCCAGACGGTGGTAATCGATTGTTTGCGTTTTTCCTCGGAAGGGCCACGTACTTTCTTGCCAACCTGTTTCTTCAGGAAATTCTGCACGAAGCCCAAGCCAAGCAATGGCCCGAACATGCGAATGCGTTTTACGTTTTTGATACTCGAAGGCGGCACGCCCATATAGGTTTCGATATTCGGAATGCCGGTCGATACGAACGCCGTATAAACGTCACCCCAGGGGATTGTCATCGCGGTACGTTGTTCGCCATCGCGTTCGAATGTACGGACCTTCCACGCCAATGGCACTTTGGTCACGACGCCATCGATGCGCGCTCTGCCACCCGCGCCCAAGCCTTCGACGCTGGTTTTCGCGGTACCGGGACTCGGTCCGCCACCGGCTTCGAATGCCAATACCAGATGTGTGGCGGTGGGCAAATCGCGTTTCAGCATCGCGGCCATGCAGTCGGTCGGTACCACGTCGAATCCGGAGCCTGGCAAAACCACAATACCGGCTTTCTTCGCACGCTCGTGTTGTTCATGGCAATACGCGAACACGCTGATCTCACCGGTGATATCGAGATAATGCGTGCCGGTTTCCAGGCAGGCTTCGAGCATCGGCTTGCTGGTGGCGGAAAATGGCCCGGCACAATGCAGAACCACCTGCATGCCTTCCAGGTTTTTTTTCACGACATTCGGATCATCCAATGCAAACGCGCGTACCGGCAAACCATATTCCTTTGCCAGCGGCTCGATCGAAGCGAGGCTGCGGCCCGCCAACACGGGGCGTTGGCCGTAGGCGATGGCGCGCTCCACTGCCATTTTTCCGGTATAGCCATTGGCGCCGTAAATCATCCAGGTCATAGGTTTTGCTCGATTATTTGGTGTGTTGTTTGACAAGCTTGGTCAGCATTCTGAAATACATGTTCGGGAACCAGCGCTTCATGCGCCAGCGCATCGGTTCGTGCTTGGTCGGAAGAATCATGAATTGCCCGCGTTCGGCCGAAGCGAAAACATTGTCGGCGACACTGTCGACGGTATCGGGCGAGGTGTCCATCAGACGCAAAGCCATCTTTCTGGCTTTGTCGCTGCCGACGGCGGTATCAATCAGATTGGTTTTGAAAAAACTCGGGCAGATCACGCCGACCAGAATTCCCTTGTCGAAAACTTCCGCGCGCAGCTGTTCCGATAAAGCGACGACTGCGGCTTTCGCAACGCCGTAAGTCATGATGCCGGGCGCGCTCGCCAAGCCGGCAAAACTTGCCGTACTTAAAATCTGCCCTTTGCCCGCTGCCAACATTCCGGGAAGAAACAAACGGCAACCGCGAACCACGCTGAGCAAATCGACTTCGAGCAGCTTGCGCCATTCTTCCATCGTGGTTTCAATCATCGGGCCGCCCGAAGCGATGCCTGCGTTATTGATCAATACATCCACGCCGCCCCATTCCTTTTGAACCTTGTCGAACAAGTCCTGCATCGATTCATCACTGCCGACATCCGCAAGCAGGGCGATATGGCCCTGACCCGGCAAGCTGGCGCGCGCTGCTTCAACGCGGTCCTGGATCAAATCGACACAGGCTACGCGAGCACCACTGCGGGCGTAACGCAAGGCCAATGCCAAACCCAAACCGCTGCCGGCACCGGTGATCAAGACGCGACGTTGACTCATTCATTACTCCCCAAAACAGCTGCTGTGATAGTCTCCCAAGCATAGCAAGCCGCCGTCATTCCTTCGTAATTATTTGGTGATTTCATGCAAAATCTCGATCCATTATTTGATTTATCCGGAAAAACCGCATTGGTCAGTGGCGCCTCACGCGGCATTGGCGAAGCGATCGCGCATTTACTCGCTGCCCATGGCGCCCATGTGATTTGTACCTCACGCAAGGTCGAGTCCTGTCAGGCCGTCGCCGATGCAATCAAGGCCGCGGGTGGCAGCGCCGAAGCTCGTGCTTTGCATGTCGGCGATGTCGCCGCAATCGAAGGCCTGTTCAATGATCTGGACGCTGCCAATCTCGCGCCCGATATTCTGGTCAATAACGCCGCTGCCAATCCCTATTTTGGCCCGATGCTGGACATGGATCTGAGCAGCTATGAAAAAACCGTGGAAGTGAATTTGCGCGGCTATTTCTGGACCAGCGTTCAGGCCGCCAAACGCATGAAAGGCAAGGGCGGAAGCATCGTGAATATTGCATCGGTGAATGCCAAACGCGCAGCACCGGGTCAGGGAATCTATTCGATGACCAAGGCCGGCATCGTCAACATGACCGAAGGTTTCGCGAAAGAATTGGCTGCTCATAAAATCCGCGTGAATGCGGTATTGCCTGGTTTGACCGACACCAAATTCGCGTCCGCAATTACATCGAATCCGAAGATCATGGGCATGATGATGCAACTGATACCCTTGAACCGCAGCGCACAGCCCGATGAAATCGCGCCTGCCGTTTTGTTTCTGTCATCACCGGCGGCGAGTTATGTGACGGGCACCTGCCTCACGGTCGACGGCGGCTATCTATCATGATCGAGCTTTATTACTGGCCAACACCGAATGGCCACAAAATTACCGTGTTTCTTGAAGAAGCCGGAATTCCGTACCAGATAAAACCGGTCGATATCGGTACCGGCGATCAGTTCAAACCGGAGTTTCTGGTGTTCTCGCCGAACAACCGGATGCCGGCCATTATCGATAACGCGCCAGCCGACGGCGGCGAAAAGATTTCCGTGTTTGAATCCGGCGCGATTTTACTTTACCTGGCCGAAAAAACCGGCAAGTTTTTATCCAGCGATATTCGCCAGAAAAAAATCACGATGGAATGGCTGTTCTGGCAAATGGGCGGCTTTGGCCCGATGCTGGGACAGAATCATCACTTCACCCGTTATGCGCCGGAACCAATACCGTACGCCATTGATCGCTATCAACGCGAAACCCATCGTCTTTATGGCGTGTTGAACAAGCATCTCGAAAACCGCGAATTCATCGCCGACGAATATGGCATCGCCGACATGGCCTGCTACCCGTGGGCGGTGGCACACGACTGGCATCATGTTGCACTGGAAACTTATCCCAACGTGCAACGCTGGCATGATGCGATCAAGCAGCGACCCGCCGTGATCAAGGCTTACGCCATCGGCGATCAGTACAAACGCAAAACAGAAATGACGCCCGAAATGAAGGCAATCCTGTTTGGCACCCCGAACGCAAACAACCCATGAAAACATTTTTACTGAGTCTGGCAATGCTTATGGCGACTTCCGCGCACGCTGAAAAACTGACCCTCGAAGCGATCACGGGCAGCGCATCGCTGTCCGGGCCGAGCTTGAATAACGCCAAAATTTCACCGGATGGAAAACGCGTCAGCTTCCTGCGCGGCAAGGCCGAGTCGGTAAACCAGCTGGATTTGTGGGAATACAACATCGCTTCCGGAAAGACGCAGTTGCTGGTCGATTCGAAAAAACTGGTTGCCGGCGAAGAAGTGTTGTCGGACGAAGAAAAAGCCCGCCGCGAACGCCAGCGCATCGCCGGCTTTTCCGGCATTGTCGACTACCAGTGGGGTAGCGATGGCAACACCTTGCTGTTTCCGCTCGGCGGCGAATTGTATTTATATGATTTGACGCAATCTGCCGCGAAAAAAATTACCACGGGCAAAGGCTTTGCGACCGATCCGAAAATTTCGCCTCGCGGTTCTTTTGTCAGCTTCATTCGTGAACGCAATCTTTGGGTCATTGACCTGAAAAACGCAAAAGAAATCCAGATCACGAACGACGCTTCCGACGTGATCGCCAATGGCATAGCGGAATTCGTGGCTGACGAAGAAATGGATCGCCACACCGGTTACTGGTCGGCGCCGGATGATTCGGCGATTGCCTTTACCCGTATCGACGAAAGCCCTGTGCCGGTGCAAAAACGTTTCGAGATCTATCCCGACCGTACCGATATCGTCGAACAGCGTTATCCGGCGTCGGGCGATAAAAACGTGTTGATCGAATTGAAGGTCGTCAACCTGTCTTCCGATACAACATCCATCACGGACATTGATCTCGGCAAGGAAAAAGATATTTACCTTGCCCGCGTTCAATGGCGGGATGCACAACATCTAACTTTCCAGCGCCAGAACCGCGAGCAGCGTTTGCTGGA
>CAZPCE010000252.1:0-1187 GCA_964584915.1 uncultured Arenimonas sp.
TGCCGCGCTTTCGCTTTTCAAATCCATGCCGATCAGCGGCGTGTAGACCTGTGCAGGTGCAGTAACACCGAATGCAGTACCCGCCAATAATGTGATTTTGAATCCACCCTTGTCGATAATCGGAAGATCCGGATAGTGCTTGAAATCCGGCGCGCGATGGCGTTCCGCATCGGGCAGTGCTATCCACAATTGCGTGATGTGTATCCGTCCGGCATCGTCGTTCAGGGATTCTTCCGCATGCGTGATGCCGTTGCCGGCCGTCATCAGATTTACCTGGCCCGGACGAATGATTTGTTCGTAACCCAGGCTATCGCGATGCAAAATCTCGCCTTCGATCACCCAGGTAAATGTCTGCAGGCCGATATGCGGATGCGGTCCGACATTCATGCCCTGGCCGGTATCGAAATCGGCGGGGCCGACATGGTCCAGAAAGCACCAGGCACCGACCATGCGGCGTGCTTTTGTAGGTACGGCACGGCGTACGGTGAAGCCGCTGCCAACGACTGCACTGCTGGCAGCGATTCGTTCAAGCACCGGTTTTGATTCGTTGGAACTCATGCGTTTTCCTTCTCAGGCAAGCAGCGAGCTGGCAATGCGAACTTCACCCGTCAGTATTTTATGCACCGGGCAGACGTTGGCGATTTGCAGCAAACGTTCGCGTTGTTCTGCGCCTAGATCGCCTTTCAAATGAATTTTTCGAACGATGTCATTGCCTGTGGCCGGGTCGCCGCCGGGATTGAGTTGCAATTCGACATCGATCGACTCCAACGGCCATTTTTTCCGCGTCGCGTACATCTGCAAGGTGATGGCGGTACAAGCGCCAAGACTGGACAGCAATAATAGTTTCGGTGTTGGTCCGACATTGCCGCCGCCCTCGTCTAGCGGTTCATCCGCAAGCCATTCGTGGCCAAGATCGTCGGTCAGGCTGACCGTGTAGGGCGTGGTGCCGGCGAAGGCTCGGACAGTGTGGATTGTCGTCATGCGAATGGCCTCGGTGTGTTCGGGACGATGTTAGCACTCGTCGGCGACAGCGGCAGGTTCATTTGTGCACCAGTTTGTTGCAACTTTTTAAACCTGTGTGCGGTATGCCGCATCCAACAAAAATTCCATACGGGACAGGAGTGACCAATGACAACAACGGAACTCGAACCTGCTGCAGGGATAGGACGCAATACCTGGCGTGAAAA
>CAZPCE010000252.1:1197-4451 GCA_964584915.1 uncultured Arenimonas sp.
ATCACCTCGATGGCGTCCATCTGGCTCTCCGTCACCCAAGGAGACGATATGCAACGTCTGGTGCAGGCGCAGTCGTGGCCATTTGTCGGGTTCATTACCAGTAACAACGAAACCAATCCGGCGACGGGAAAGCAGGAGCCTGTCATCACCATGACGATTGAAAACCTGGGTGTTGGGCCGGCCAAAATCCAGTCGCTTGAAATCTTCTACAAGGGAAAGAATATTAGAACGAGCCGAGAATTATTGCGCGCGTGTTGTACCGATGCATCGGGAACGCTTGATGAGGATGCATGGAAGCAGGCTCCTATCCTGACGTCCTCGGTGGTTGGCCGTGTATTGCGAGCCGGTCAAACGATGCCTTTTATTTACTGGTCGCGCCCCGAGACCGACAGCGCAGTCTGGGAGAAATTCAATCTGGCCCGTTTCGAAGTCGAAAAGAAAATCTGTTATTGCTCGGTGTTCGACGAGTGCTGGACCAGCGACCTGGATTCAACGCAAGCCACGCCGGTGAAAACCTGTCCGGCGCTTGAAAATTCCTATCGTCAATGAGTTTCAGGTTGGAGCTTGCTTCAGGCGCGACAGATCCAATGGGATTTGTCGCGCAGAAGTCAACGCCCAGCGCCTTTCGATCAATTCCAATGGTTTATGGTTTTACCCCCTTTAATTTGACCGCGGCTTTTTCTGTTATGGAGTTTGCACGATCAATAAAGCCTGCAAACATTTCATCCATCATTCTTATTGCACTCGCTGGCGCCGTTTTCGGCGTTCCTGCATTGAAGGGCGGTTCCGGTGCGTACTCGGCGAGTAGCTGAACCGTTTCTGCGTAGTTTTGATCGCGCAGTTTGGCGATGAATGTCAGGCCGAAATCCAGTCCTGCAGTAACGCCTGCGCCAGTAATGCGATTGCGATCCTGCACGACACGCGCATCGACCGGAATTGCGCCGACATTTTTCAGAAAATCGCGCATAACCCAATGGCTGGTGGCACGATAGCCCTGTAACAGGCCCGCGACACCGAGCACAAGTGAGCCCGTGCAAACCGAGCTGATCCATTTCGCACGGCTGCCGCGGTCCATCACAAAGTCAACCAGGACTTTGTTCTCCATGGCCTCGAGCGTGCCGCTACTACCGCCGGGAATAAATAAAATATCCAGGTCGCGCGGGCAATCGTCGAAAGTATGGGTAGGCACGATTGCCAAGCCGGTATCACTCATCACCGGCTCTTTGTTTTGCGCTACCAGACACACCTTGGCGCCCATGAGGTTGGCAAACATGTACTGCGGGCCAACCAAATCCTGCGCGGTGAATCCCGGGTACATCAACATGGCAATTTGTTCTTTGCCCATCCAGTTGGCAGGCATACTGCTCATGTCGTGAACGGGCTTTTCCTTGACCTCATCGGCACTCGCCATCCCGGTCGTTCCCAGAAGCGCCATGCCGCCCATGGCAAGCGCCAGTTGTTGCAAAAACTCTCTGCGTTCAATGCTCATGGCAAGCTCCTAGCGTTCAATACGAAAGGTCAATGCAACACTGCGTGGATCGCCAGGCGCAATCCAGTCGGTCACGAATTGGTGGCTACCGGTGTAGTAGCGTTTGTCGAACACGTTGTTGATATTCAATTGCAAGGTGGCGCGTTGCTCACCCAGATCAAACCGGTAACCAAGCATGGCGTCGAATCGGGCGTAGCCCGGTAGCTGGAAAGTATTTGCCTGATCGCCTTCACGCGATCCCTGGAAAAATACCCCGCCACCCAGATTCCATTGGTCGGTCAACGAATAGCGCAACCATGCACTTCCGGAATGTCGTGCGACATTGGGAAGTCGCGCCCCCTGCACAAAACTGTCCTCGGTAACGTCGGCATCGGTATAGGCATAGGAAGCAAGAATGGAAAGCTTGTCATTGATACGGCCCGCCAAATCCCATTCAAGGCCGCGAGAACGCGCTTCGCCAACCGTGATGATGTCGAATCCTGTGGGGCTGGTACTACTGAACACGTAATTCGCGAGATTGCGTTTGGTCAGTTGATAGAGCGCTACCGTTGAGGACAGCCCTCCGTTGCCTGATTCAAACTTGTGGCCAATCTCGAATTGTCTTGCACGCTCGGCTTCCAGTTCGCTGCCATCGGCGGCACGACCATTATTGGAGGCCACCGCATCCTGGTATTGCGCATACACGCTTTGATGGTCGGAAAAATTCCAGACAGCTCCGAGTCTTGGCGTGAGGAACGATGCCTTGTTCAGTTGCTCGGTGGGTTCGCCGTAACGTGCTGCCGTCGACTCATGGCGAAGAGCGGCAACGAGATGCCATCCGTTGCCGAACGAGATTTGGTCTTGCACGTAAACACCCGTCCAGCGTGAGCGGCTCTCGCTGGGGATCAGACTTACCGAAGACAAATCGAGCGCGGGAACCGTGCCGTAAACCGGATTGTAAACATTGATGGGCGTAGCCGGCAGGTAGTTGGTCCACAGGCTGTCGAATTTGTCGGAGTAGGCATCTGCGCCGACCAAAACAGTATGTTCAACATTGCCTGATGCGAAATTACCGATGAAATCGATATTTCCCTGAAATAGATCACGGGAGGCCTCCGGGAAATAGGAATAGTAGCGATCAATGTTTCCGGTCGCGATCAAGCCGGCTTGTCCCGTAAAGAAAGTGATGGGAAGCACATCGAATTGCGGTGCGTCCTGATTCAGGGAATAGGCGTGTAGATTGAGTTTCCAGTTGTCGGAAATTTGCTGCGAAAAATCCAGCTTGAATGCAGTTGCTTTCGTTGACGATAAAGGTCCACCTTCATTGAACTGGTTTTCGAGCGGTATATCGAGGGGGCGATTGCCAATGGCCGGAACGCCAAAATCGTTTCGATAGTTTTGATCGATGTAATCGGCAGTCAACGATAGTTTCGTTTTTTCGCTCGGCGCCCAAGTGACGTTGCCGGAAAAGCTGGCGAGACGGTCGGTCACGAAATCACGAATGGAGTCGTTGTCGGAATATGATGCAGCGGCACGTCCGATGACTGTTTCGGAATCATTGATTGCTCCCGATACTTCCAATGCAGTATTGCTTAAACCATAACTGCCAACGGTTTGTTCAAACGAAAAACCGAAATCCTTCGTAGGCTTGCGTGACACGACATTGACCAGGCCACCGGGTTCTGCACGGCCGTAGAGTACGCTGGCCGGGCCTTTGACCACTTCGACCGATTCGGTATTGCCGATATTGACAGGCAGGCCTTGCACGCGACTTCCATCAAGGAAA
>CAZPCE010000253.1:0-4360 GCA_964584915.1 uncultured Arenimonas sp.
ATCTGCTCGGCGACGGCGCAGCGGTCAATGCCAATGGCAGCTTGATTGCAGGCGGCCGCCGCCATGTCGACACACGCTTGGACATCCGGCACATCGCAAAAAACACTTCGTGCAATTTACTCTGGCGCGGACTCGCGACCGAACGAGGTCGTGCGGTCTTTCATGGCGGCATCCTGATAGAAAAAGGCGCCGATGGCGCCGCCGCGCACCTGTCGAATAAAAACCTGCTGTTGTCCGACAACGCCGAGATTGATACCCAACCCGTGTTGGTCATTCATGCCGATGAAGTCACCGCCAGCCACGGCGCAACCGTAGGCCGTCTTGATGCCGGCCACCTGTTTTATTTGCGTGCTCGCGGCATTCCGGAAAGCCAGGCCAGGGCAATGTTGACCAACGCGTTCTGCAAGGAAACGCTGAAAGTGCTGGCGAGCGAAGAACTGATCGGCATCGTTTCCCCGCATCTCGAAAAAATGCTGCAAACGATCGAGGTACCGGCATGAGCACCGAGATCGACTGGACAAAAATCCGCAGCGATTTTCCGATACTGGCACGCAACGTAAACAACAAGCCGCTGGTTTATTTCGACTCAGCCAATACCGCACAAAAGCCATCTGCCGTGATAGATACCGTCGATGATTTTTACCGCGAGCACAATGCGAATATTTCCCGTGCCGTGCATACACTGGGCATGGAAGCCACCGAAGCTTTCGAAGCCGCTCGCCTGAAACTCGCACGCTTCATCAATGTTCGTGCCGACGAACTCGTGCTTACCTCCGGCACCACGCAAGCAATCAATCTTGTCGCCTACAGCTACGCATTGCCGAGACTGAGAAAAGGCGATGTCATTTTGCTGTCGCGGATGGAACATCATGCCAATATCGTGCCTTGGCAATTGATTGCCGAACGCACAGGTGCCGAGATCCGCGTTGCGGAAATCACTGCCGCAGGTGAAATCGATTTGCCGGCGCTGTGGCAGGCCATGACGCCGGACGTCAAAATTCTCGGCATCACCCACGTGTCCAATGTGCTCGGCACGGTGAATCCCGTGGAGAGCATTTGCCGCGAAGCCCGCAAACGCGGAATCGCCACCGTTATCGACGGCTCGCAAGCCGTGCCGCATCGCAAAATCGATGTTGCCGCCATTGGCTGCGATTTTTATGTTTTCACCGGACACAAAATGTGCGGCCCGACCGGAACGGGTGGACTCTGGGCAAAACGCGAACATCTCGAAGCCATGCCGCCATTTTTTGGCGGCGGCGAGATGATCAAGGAAGTACGTTTCGAGAAAACCGTGTTCAACGATCCGCCGCATAAATTCGAAGCGGGCACGCCGAATATCGCCGGCGTGATCGGATTGGGTGCCGCGGTCGATTATCTCGAAGCCATCGGAATGGAAAATATTCATAGGCGCGAACAGGCCTTGTTGTTCTACGCAACCGACGCACTGAAACAAATTCCCGGCTTGCGTATTTTCGGTGAAGCCTCGCAGAAAGCGGCGGTAATTTCCTTTTTGGTGGAAGGTGCGCATGCGCATGACCTGGCCACCTTGCTTGATCTCGAAGGCATTGCCGTTCGTTCGGGGCAGCATTGTGCACACCCGCTAATGGAATTTTTCGGCGTTGCCGCGACTTGCCGCGTTTCATTGGCTTTCTACAATACCGAACAGGAAATTGATGCGCTGGTCGCAGCCATCCACAAAGTCAGAAAATTACTCGGATAGGATTTCATCATGTTGAGTTTTCGTATCGCGCAACCCTCCGATATTCCTGCATTGATCACATTGGTTGAATCCGCCTATCGCGGCGATGCGAGCCGTGCCGGCTGGACGACCGAAGCCGATATGCTGGATGGCCAACGCATTGATGCCGACAGCCTTCAGAGAACCCTGTCTGCGCCGGACAACCGAATCTTGCTGGCAGAAAAAGACGGTGAATTACTCGCCTGTTGCCATATTGAAAAACAAGCAAATTCCGCCGGTTATTTCGGCATGTTTTCGGTTCGTCCCGGCTTGCAAGGCGGTGGCATCGGAAAGCTGCTATTGACCGAAGCCGAACGCCAGGCGCGCGATGAAATGCATTGCCCGCGCATGGAAATGACGGTGATCGATATCCGCGACAGCCTGATTGCCTTTTACGAACGTCGTGGCTATGCACGAACGGGAATCCACAAGCCGTTTCCCTACGGCGATGAACGTTTCGGCATTCCAAAACGGGACGACCTGCGCTTCGAATTGCTGACCAAGGACTTGTGAGCATGACCTGGGTCCGCGTCTGCGCCACCATGGATTGCCTGCCCGGCGAATATAAAGTCGTGTTCGACGGCGATACCGCGATTGCGGTCTACAACATCGACGGCCAGTTCTACGCGATCGAAGATATCTGCACCCACGACGGCGGCGAATTGGCCGGCGGCCCGGTCGATGGTTTCAGCGTCGAATGCATTCGCCATGGTGCAAAATTCGATTTGCGTACCGGCGAGGCTCTGTGCGCTCCGGCCTATACACCGACGGTGGTTTTTCCGGTGAAAGTGGAAGATGGCGCCGTGTTTACCCGTGACGACAGAAACTAATCCTTTTGCAATTCGCGCAGCTTCACCAGCAATACCTCGCCACCGCCATCGATGATCAATCTTCCGCCGTTATCGTCCGGCAATAACAGGGCGCTGTCGCCCTGCTGGATTCGCATCAGGTGCGGCTGATCCTTGAACTGGGCGATACCGCTCAGCATGTAAATCGCCCAGGTCACGTTTTTCTCGCTGAAAAAAACCATCGGGCCCACCAGCGGACGATGCAGCATCAGGGCTTCGTATCGATCCCTGCGCCACATGACGTTGAAGTCTTGCGTCGGTCCGCTGATCAATTCCGCAGCAAGTTCCCGCTCACCGGCAAAACGGTGCTTCTCATGCGGCGGATTCAATGTAACCGATTCACCATCGGCGAAATTCAGACGCATCCCTTCGCCGCTGAGTAGTACCAATTCGCGATCGATGTCCTCGAAGGCTGAAAAGGGGCCATCCTTGTCCACTTCGGCTATCGAAAGGCGCCATGACCAATTTTCGGACGCTTCGGGGTGGCGAATGATTTCCCGTGTCCAACCCAAACCGTTTTTCCAACGTGTCCGCTGGTACTCGTTGGCAGGGATAAGCTGTACATGCATGAACCAAGTTTACTGCAGGAAACCTCATCTGCGCGACCCGGGCCAGGCAAGGTGATCGTTCCCGGTCTCCAACCAGATGGCACTCCAATACGGATACTTGCGAATGTCATCAACAAGGCCTGCCCTGATCGGATGCGTTACCAGATGTCTTCCTGCCTCACGCAGCACGACTTCCTGCTTTAAAGCCTGCTCATGAAAACCGTTGCCCCACAGCCAGCCTATCTTCTTATATCTGGCATCGATGGATTTTGCCGTCGCCGTTTTGAAACGCCCCATCAACTTCCGTAATTCATCGTTCTGGCCAAGCACGACCAATCCATGCCATTGGTCTGGCATCAACACCCACGCCAGGACCTGGCTATCGCGCCATACCCATTTCATGTTGTGTACCGATGCTGCCGCCCGCGCCGCATCGACATCACGGAAGACCGGCCGCCTGAAAATCGTGGTCGCACTCAATAAATAGGCCTGGTTTGGAATCAATGCCTTTTCTTTTTCGGGAGCTTTCTGACTTGATGGCTTTGCAGTGGTTGCCATTTTCGATACTTCTGCGGTTGTTGTCATGTACATCTCCGTCAATTCGCATTGAAAAAAGCCGCGCGATATACGGCGCGACTTATCTTTTCAGCATCATTCAGCGTGCTTTGGCCGGAGGCGATTTTACTTTTGCCGCAGGCGCCTTGCCCGGGGCAGCTTTCGCAGGGGCAGCTGCCGGCGCAACGCCGCCCAACATGATGCGATCGCGATTTTTTTCGATGGTGGCAAGACCGATGCCTTTCACGCTGGCCAATTGGTCGGCACTGCGGAAAGCACCGTTTTGTTTGCGGTAAACCACAATGGCTTCCGCCTTGCTTGGGCCAATGCCGATCAATACGCGATCAAGCGTGGCTGCATCCGCCGTGTTGATATTCACTTTTTCTGCGGCAAAAGCGGAGGTTGCCAGCAATGCCGACAAGACGAGGGTTTTCACGATAACGAACAGTTTTTTCATGCGACTCTCCTGGGTGGGTTAATCCGTTGCGGCGACGCCGTTTCGGTGGAGACAGTCTGCTGATTCGGCAGGATGCCTCCTATCGCCGTACCACCCGGCTTTTTGTAGGACCTTTCACTGAAAGAGTGTCGGATTTTCCCTACGGCTTAACATCCCTGCAGGTGCGATTGGCTTTAATGAGGTCTAGAATGAAGGTCTGTGAACAGGAATACTT
>CAZPCE010000254.1:0-1916 GCA_964584915.1 uncultured Arenimonas sp.
CAAGCAACGGCGAGATGGGAAATACGGGGCATGATGAACTCCTGAGCATGAACAAAAAAATTAGAGCGCCACGTTACGGTTCCGATCCACTGTTAAATGAATCCCTCCCCCGTGTCCGCTTCGGCCCACCTCCGAGGTGAGCCTCGGTTAGAGTCTTAACTTTAATTGAACTTTCATCGCCATACCACTGCGTAGGTGGCTTTTTTGCGATTTATTTCCCGATCAGGGGCATTTATTTGCGATAAGCATGTTTAAAGCGGTCGTTTGTTTCAGGCGACCCGGCGCCGTTTACTCAAAGTCACCAGCAATAATGAAATGGCCGCCGGTGTCATGCCGGGAATGCGCTGGGCCTGGCCGACGGTTTGCGGGCGAACCTTCATCAACTTGGATTCGAGTTCGTTGCCCAGCCCGGAGATCGTCTGGTAGTCGAAATCGGATGGAATCTCGGTATCTTCATGCCGGCGCTGGCGTTCGATATCTTCCCGCTGGCGATCCAGATAGCCGGAATACTTGACCGTTATTTCAATTTGCTCGGCCACTTTCTCGTCGGCAACGCCGGGACCCAAGTCGGCAACCGACATCAGGCTGGCATAGGTGATTTCCGGGCGCTTGATCAGATCCAGCACATTGCATTCGCGCGTGATGGGAACATTCAATTGTGTTTGCACCGCCGCACCAAGCGCGTTTGTCGGTGTTGCCCAAAGTTTATTCAAGCGTTCGGTTTCGGTTTTTACCGCATCGGCCTTGCGTGAAAACGCCGACCAGCGTTGTTCGTCGACGATGCCCATGCGATGGCCGATTTCGGTCAGGCGCGTATCGGCGTTGTCTTCGCGCAATTGCAAACGGTATTCCGCGCGTGAAGTAAACATGCGGTACGGTTCAGTGGTGCCGTGCGTGATCAAATCGTCGATCAATACACCGATATAGGCTTCGTCCCGACGCGGCGTCCATGCAGGTTTTTCCTGCGTCAGCCGCGCAGCGTTCAAACCGGCTATCAGGCCCTGTGCGCCTGCTTCTTCGTAGCCTGTCGTGCCATTGATCTGGCCGGCAAAAAACAGCCCGTTGATGCCTTTCGTTTCCAGCGAAGCCTTCAATCCGCGAGGATCGAAATAATCGTATTCGATCGCATAACCCGGGCGCGTTATATGGGCGTTTTCGAAGCCCTTGATCGAACGTACCAGATCGAATTGCACATCGAATGGCAACGATGTCGAAATACCGTTAGGATAAATTTCGAAAGTATCCAGGCCTTCCGGTTCGATGAAAATCTGGTGCGAAATTTTATCGGCGAAGCGAACGACCTTGTCTTCGATGCTCGGGCAATAACGCGGACCCACCCCTTCGATGACGCCGGAATACATCGGCGAACGATCGAGACCGCCGCGGATGATCTCGTGCGTTTGCTCGGAGGTGTGCGTGATCCAGCAGGAAATCTGGCGCGGGTGTTCGTTCTTGTTTCCGATGAAACTCATGGTCGGAATCGGTGTATCGCCGGGCTGTTCTTCCAAACCTTCGAAATTGATCGAGCGGATATCAATGCGAGGCGGAGTGCCGGTTTTCAGGCGATCAACCATGAACGGGCCATCGCGCAACTTTTCGGCCAACGTCGTGGCGGGCGGATCGCCGGCGCGGCCACCGGCATAATTGGTCAGGCCGATATGGATTTTCCCGGCCAAGAATGTTCCGGCTGTGAGGACGGCGGCTTTGGTATTGAAACGAAGCCCGCTTTGGGTCATCACGGCGGCAACGCGGCCGTTTTCAAACACGATGTCGTCGACCGGCGCCTGGAACAGCGTCAGGTTTTGTTGGGTTTCAACGATATGGCGGATGGCGGATTTATAAAGTTGGCGGTCGGCTTGTGCGCGCGTGGCACGAACCGCCGGGCCCTTGCTGGCATTCAGTGTCCGCCACTGTAT
>CAZPCE010000254.1:1926-4352 GCA_964584915.1 uncultured Arenimonas sp.
GCGCCATGGCGCCGCCGAGGGCATCGATTTCCTTTACCAAATGGCCTTTGCCGATGCCGCCGATGGCCGGATTACAGCTCATCTGGCCAACGGTTTCGATGCTGTGGGTCAGCAGTAAGGTACGCGCACCTGCGCGCGCCGATGCAAGCGCAGCTTCGGTGCCGGCATGGCCCCCGCCAATCACAATGACATCGTAGTTGAAGAAATCGTTTTTCATGGATGGATTTTACTTGCTGTAGAAGAGCGCGCTTGCAGAAAGACGCGTCGCTTGTTGGCCCGCTCGATGACTGGGTATTTTACGCCAGAGCAAAGCCAATGCCGTGACACAAGTTGTAACAAGAATAGCGCTGTTACTGGCATGCTTCCTGCATCTTCAGTCAGGCACCCTAGGTGGCTGCATTCGACTGAACAGGGGCGAAGCAGATACACCAGGGGGATGCTGGCTGGGAGCTCCGGGGGGAGCTCCCGGCCTTTTTTATGGAAAAAATGCTGGCACTCGGGCCGATTCTTTTAGGAACAGGGGGGATCCGGGGGAATCAACGCCGAGCGCCAGACAAGCTAGACATCAAGTTTAGGTCAAAAACCGACACATTGTGTCAATAACGCTGCTTTAACATGCGACCGTGACGCGGTTTTAATCCTTATTGGCCGCCATTACCGTCGTCATTACTCTCTCTGCGAATCTCGCGAACCGGCCGCTCGCTTCTTTCCGGCCGTTCAATGCGTTCCCGTTGCTGAACGCGAGGAGCCGAACGTTCCTGCCGGTTATCCCTGACGACGCGTTCACTTGGCGCAGTATCGGCGGCTTCTTGCTGGCGGTTGGATGGCGAATCGAGATTCTGCGGATAGGGTTGCGTCCTACGATCTCGCCGAACCGGCTTTTCGGAGGGTTCGAAATTACCCTCGCCCACTGACAGAGAAGGCCGGACACGTCTTTGCCTTGGATTCTGGTCACGAATAACGACGCCTTCGTTGTCAGCATTGTCTTCCCGGCCGTCGCGCGGAAAGCCGGGACGATTCGGCCTAGGCTCGCGGGTGCGCGTATACGGATTCAGATTTTCCCGCTCCTGCGGTTCCGTTACCGGCTCCACCGGGTTTTGATCGATCATGCCGGGCTTGGTGGGAATGCGAACCGGTTCGCCGGGCACCCGGATACCGGGGCTGTTGTTGAAGCCATAGTCCGGGATCTGATTGATCGGTCGACCAGGCTTGGGCATCGGGATCGGGCCATTGTTGTGCGGCCGCGGTCTTGGCGAATGCCAGCCGTAATGCGGATAGCCGCCGTAGTAGCCGTAACCGTAGTCATAGTAATTCGGGCTGCCGAAGTAAATGGTCAGTCCGCCGAAATTCAGGAATGCATTGCCCCAGCCGCGATCGCAGTAACGGTCGTAATGGTATGAAAAACGACAGCTGTTATAGGAATTGTGTCCGCCGTACCACGAGTTGCCGTAGTAGCCGAAACCGTAGTTGTAATCGTCGTAATAGGAATAGTCCGGTTCGGGTTCGTAATAGTAATCGCCGTTTTGTTCGTCGGCCGGCGAGTAATAACTGCCGTCACGGTACACGATGTCACGCGTGTAACTGTTCGTGCTTGTCACGCAGCCAGAGCTGGCAAGGATGACAAGAACGGCGGCGGCAAGCTTGAGTTTCATGGCGGACTCCTGAGTGAAGGCCAGTGTCGTGCAATACGGGTGAATCGTCACTTAACTTATAAGCCAAATCGCGCGGAATGTTAGAATGTGCAACATAACGCACGCAAGGAATTCCCATGGCCTTTCATCAAGCGTCGGGCCGCTGGCGATTGGGCCTGTTGCTCGCCGTCATTACCGCGCTCTGCTGGGCCAGTTTGCCGGTAGCCTTGAAAGTAACGCTGGAAGAACTCGACGCCATTACGCTCACCTGGTTTCGTTTTCTGATCGCGACCCTCGTGATGCTGGCTTGGCTAAGCTGGCGCGGCGGCCTGTCCGTTTTCAAGACGCTGGACGGGAAGCGTTGGTGGCATCTTGCCGCCGCCGCATTCTTGCTGATCGGCAATTACGTTTTCTATTTGCTTGGCGTGCAATACACCACGCCGGCAAACGCACAATTGCTGATTCAGCTTGCCCCCTTGCTGATGGCATTGGGCGGCATCTTCATCTTTCGCGAGCTTTACCAATTTGGGCAATGGTGCGGTCTGGCGATCATTGCCTGCGGCCTGGTCCTGTTTTTCAGCGATCAACTCAAAGGAACGGCGTTGGGAACGCAGACTTATCTGATCGGTTCGGCGTCGGTCATTTTTGCCGCAGTCGTGTGGGCCGGTTATGCATTGATCCAGAAACAATTACTGCTGCGTTTAAGTTCGCAAACCATTCTGTTCTTTATCTACGCGGTAGCCAGTTTGCTGTTGTTGCCATTTTCCCATCCGCAAAAAATACTGGCGCTGGATC
>CAZPCE010000255.1:0-1405 GCA_964584915.1 uncultured Arenimonas sp.
CAATATCTTCATAGTTATTGCCTTCTTGCCAGTGATGATAAGTGCTGACTATTTTCTTGAGATCGTCCTCTGAAAAGTCACGTAGTACGCGATCTTTCATAAAGCCGAGATTGCGTGCATCAATAAACAAGAATTCATTGCTGCGGTCACGCAGATTGCGGCCAGCGACGGTGTCGCGTTGTTTTTTATTTTTGGTTAGAAACCAAATGCAGGCAGGGATTTGCGTATTGGTAAACAATTGGCCGGGCAGGGCAATCATGCATTCGACGCGGTCTTCGGTGAGTAGCTTCTTGCGAATTTCACCTTCGTTATTGGTGTTGGAGCTCATGGAACCGTTGTACAATAACAAAGCCATACTGCCATTGGGTGCAAGGTGGTAGAGCATATGTTGTAGCCAAGCGAAGTTGGCATTGCCATCGGGCGGTGTGCCGTATTGCCAGCGTGGGTCGTCGTCTTTTATACCGGTTTTCCATTCCTTCATATTGAAAGGTGGATTGGCCATTACAAAGTCGGCACGTAGGTCGGGGTGTTGGTCGTTGGTGTAAGTGCTTGCCGGGCCGCTGCCGAAATTAAAATCGATACCGCGAATGGCCATGTTCATGGCGGCTAATCGCCAAGTGGTGGGGTTGGATTCTTGACCGTATACTGAAATATTCCCGAGCTTGCCTTGGTGCTGTTCGATAAAGCGTTCGCTTTGCACGAAGAAACCACCCGAGCCCATGGCCGGGTCATATACGCGACCTTTGAAGGGCTGCAACATTTCGACCATCAAGGACACAATGGATTTTGGTGTGTAGTACTGACCGCCTTTTTTACCTTCGGCTAAAGCGAACTGGCCGAGGAAGTATTCATAGACATGGCCGAGAATATCTTTGGCATTCAAGCTTTCATGAATGAAAGGAATTTTACCGACGACTTCGCTAATCAAACCCGCCAGAATAGTGGCATCGACACCGCGCTGGGTGTAGCGCTTGTCGAGTACATTTTTGAGTTTGGGGTTTTCTTTTTCGATGGCTTCGAGCGCATCATCGATTAATTTATTGATTGAGCGGAATTCGTATTCGGTGGTTTTGCCATTCTTGACGGTAATCTTGCTGCCCGGTGCAAGCGTGGCGCTGTCTTGAATGGTCTACGAGCGAGAGCGGGAACCCAGAACACATTTTTTTCGAGATAGTAATCGCGGTTTTCCAGTTCTTTTGGAATTTGGTCCGGCTCATCCAAATAGTAGTCGTCTGTTATGTCTTTGAATTGGGCCTCCAGTTCTATGCGACGTTCGTCGAAGGCATCGCTGACGTATTTCAAAAAGATAAGACCGAGTACCACATGTTTGTATTCAGCCGCATCGATATTAGACCGAAGGCGGTCGGCGGCATTCCAGAGTTTTTTGTCGAGTTCGTCGAGAAAT
>CAZPCE010000255.1:1415-4340 GCA_964584915.1 uncultured Arenimonas sp.
TAAGCTTCAACTTATTGTTTTGTCAGTGTGTGAGTATGTTGCAGGCTGCCAATTATGGCTAGGCTTGCATGGTAAACGCGTCTGATGAGTGGAAACGCTGAAAGGGGGCGGATACCGGCAGCTGCAACTTCGCAGGATCAGGCATCTGATCGCCGGTGAACCGGCTCCCACAAGAGAAAGAGCGTCCTGACTTCCGTCGGTCCTACGCCGGGGTGCTATTGCTGGCTATGCGCCTCATCAAACAACCCCTCCAACTCCGCATGGCTCCCTCGCACCACATCCACCACTTGCTTGGCCCAGGCGAAGTATTCGGTTTTGCGTTCGGGTGACCAGTTGGCGGGTGGGTTGTTGGCGATGTCGCGGAGGTTGGCGGTTTTGTCGGCAATTTTTACCAGTTTGGCACCAAAGGGAATATGGGCGGCGTGGTCGACCTGGGCTTGTTTGCGTTCGGCTTTGGGCAGGGCTTTGTCGTCGGTGACGGCTTCGACGTAGCTGAGTACGGTTTCGCCGAATTGTTCGCGGATTTCCTGGCGGCGGAGTTCGATATGCATTTGGTGGGGGCCGGAGCAGTCTTCGATCACGTCGTGCAGCAGGGCAGCGATCAGCACGTCGGTGTCTTCGATCTCGGCTTCGACATTCAAAATATGCAGCAGGCTGATGGGATGATTGATGTAGGGCGAGGCGTCTTCGTCTTTGCGGCGTTGGTGGCGGTGTTGTTCGGTGGCGTAGTGGAGGGCGCGGACGAGTTTGCTGGTGGTGGTGGGCATGGGGTTCTTTTCTTGTCGGGATGATGTTTTCAGGATAAGAGAGGGGTGTCGCAAAAGGTGATTCGGGAGGATGGCGGGGTGGGAATGAAAGGCATAGAGCGTCCCGACTTCCGTCGGTCCTACGCGATCTTTGGGTGCTTCAGCAACCTGTCCGTTAGCTGAAGGAAGGGATGTTAAGCGGGGGTTATAGTTAACGGGTTGCTGCTAATCTCCGAAATCCCCCCAACCTCTACAGGACCCTGACGATGGCTCTCTGGAAAGAAAATACTCCTGCTCCCAAAACGGTACCCACTCCCATGACTGATATTAAAGAACCCGCACGTTTTGATTCGGTTCCGGCGCCTGAACTTACGCCGGCTCGTGATACTTTTTCTTCCAGCTCCAGTGCGGCGCCTGCCAAGGCACAGCCGAAGGAAAGTCTGATTGCTTCGGACCTGACGATTGAGGGCAAGATTGAAGGTGCGGGCAGTGTTCGCATTGCCGGTAAATTCAAGGGCGATGTGAATGTGCAGGGCGATTTGACGATTGAAGCCGGTGCGAAACTCGCGGGTTCGGTGATCGCGAATCAAGTGGTGATTGCCGGTGAATTGGAAGGCAATATTGAAGGTGCGACCCGCGTTGATCTGCAAACCAGCGGCGTGATTACCGGTGATGTAAAAGCCGGTTCGATGACGGTAGCTGCCGGTGCCCGCATGCGTGGCCAAGCCGTATTCGGCTGGAAAGACGATGCGCTGCCGAAGTCGAACAAGAACGGTAGTACGGAGCACGGTTCCGGCACATGAGCACGCCGCGTCCAGGCACTCCCGGAGCCCTCCGCGAGTGCCCGCACTGCAAGGAAAGTATTCTCGAAAGCGCGACGGTATGCCCGGCATGCCGGCACCATGTGCGCTACGACGACAAGACCGCAGCGCCAATGCCGGAAGGACACACGCCCTTGCATATCGAGGGCAGTTTTCGAAATCCGGTGAGCGATCTTGATTGGGAATATTCGCTGGTGGTCACGATCAAGAACGAGCAAGGCAAGGAAATTGCCCGCAAGTTGATTGGTGTAGGTGCGTTGAACCCCAATGAACAACGGACTTTCAGCCTGAGCGTTGAAATGGCGCCGAGTACCGCGAAGGGTAGCGGGAAAAACCGGACACGACACTAAGGGCTGCGAGAGCAGCCCTTTTTATTTGTGCCCGATAAATTTCATTATTTAAACGAAGCGTCTTCCCGCCTAGGACTATGTCTGGGAAAACGGGGCCCAGGAGTCGAGTTCAAGACGTTATCTGGTCTTTGCTCCGAGGGTGTTCCTGGGTCCCGGCTTTCGCCGGGAAGACGGGGAAATTTTATTATCCAAAAAAGACCGTCACCCCAAAAAGCAACGTCACCCCGTTGAAAAACGGGGCCCAGGAGCCGGGTTCAATGTGCCATTTAGACGCTGCTTCGTAGGTGCTTCTGGGTCCCGGCTTTCGCCGGGAAGACGGTTTTAAATATTTTTACTGCGCCTGCTTCCGGTTATAAAAATACCCCGCAACAATCGCTACCGCCGCAATCATCATTTGCGTACCCATCGTTCCGATGTTGGCGAGGCCTTTCACGCCGACCATATCCATGATCGGAAGATTGCCGTTCAAGGAAATGTACATCGCAAACAGGAAGAGCGCGATGAACGTGCGGGGTGTGCGCGAGAGGCGGCCGAAGGCCGACGACAAGGCGCTCAGGAAAACGATGCCGCTAACCAAGGCCGCTGCACGCAGGGGTTGATCAACACTCCAGCGCAAGGCAATCACGCCCATGAACAGGAAGCCCATGACATTGGTGGCGAGCAGTTGACGCAGGAAGCGTTGCACCTTGCCGCCATGCGCGGTGCCGGCAATGTTTTCGGCATTCGCGGCATGGTCGCGGGTGCTCATGTCGCTGGTCAGGATTCCCCAACAAACGACCGCTGCGATCAACAATCCAGGCAACTGGGCCGTTTGCGCCACGGAGGCCGCGATGGTGAAGAAACCGAACAACACAATGGCCAGTGGCGAGGTAACGAAGGTCAATGCGATATCGGCAACGACTTGTCCGGCCATTCCCGGCAAGGTGCCGGCAAGACGAAACATCGGATGCACGAAGCGCGACAAGGGGCGCAGCCAGCCATTGAGTATGGCGATGGGCGAGCGACGAA
>CAZPCE010000256.1:0-4336 GCA_964584915.1 uncultured Arenimonas sp.
CAAGAGCGTGTTTCCGTTGCCGCCGTATGCGATTTTTCCGCATGGCTGGTCGCAATCAGGCCCGAAGATATCGGCGGAATAGCGGTAGCCGAAAAGACCGCGATCATCGAAATCACGGGCCAGCATTGACGACTCAGGAAAAACGCGTTTAAACATTTTGTTGGCCAAGCCGATTTCTGAATGTTTAAACTGCGGAAAAGCGTAGATCAGTGTTGTCACGCTCAGATAATCAATAAGTGATGTACACCCCGTGTTACTAGACGAGGTGTACAAAGAATCATCAAGCACAGTGACGCCTTCCGGCGGTTGGATTCGTTTGGCGAAGATTGCATCTAACTCGGCGAGAGTAATCATGCGTCAGTCCCATCGGGATGGGGGGTGCGATTTGCAGGGATCATTTGATCCACACGGCACACTCGGCGATGAAGAAAATCGCCTTGCATAGCAGGTACGCGAAAACGTATCCGATGATAAAGATAGCTAGGCAGTCAGCTGCGCCGGTCACTTGCGCGACCTCAAAGGCAGAATCGCGATGGCGAAGATTGAGCCAACCATCATTAGCGAAACACTGATCAAAAATGCATCTATTGAAAAACTCATCACGGTTCCTTCGTGGAAAGCGAGGGCGGGAACCTGAGCGCCGCTTATGGCTCCGTATCAGGCGGGAACCCCGCCCCCGGCAGATTGTCCCTTGTCAGGTGATTACCTGATGGCGTGTAGTGTAAGGTTATTACCTGATGAATTGTCAAGGGGTACGATTGTGAACCTGCAAGAACAGCTAATAATCAAGGCTAGGAAGATGCTAGAACTGACATCCGATGCGAAACTTGCGCTAAAAATGCAAGTAACAGCGCAGACTCTTTCACAGTGGAAACGTGGCGATGTGCCTCTATCTGATGAACGGATTTTTGAATTAGCACGGTACGCCGGGGATGATGCAGTGTGGTGGCTATTTGCAATTCAAGAAGAAAGAGCCACAGACCCAGATGTTAAAAATGAATTGAAACAGCAGAAATGGTTTGCCGCTGCAATTGACGCTATGCCCGCAGACGTAAAAATTATGCACTGGGTGAGCGGATTGAAAGCAGCTATAAAAGACCGCGCTACGGATGACGTAGATAGGAAGTTTGCTATGAAATTGATTCGCGAATTAATGTCTAGGGCGGCGGTATTGATTATGTGCGCTTTGCCGATAAGCAGTGTTTTCGCTGCGGGAAGTGCGTTGACTTCGTGGTATTCGGGCGAAATGTATATTATGTAAAAGGCAGGCTAGTCCCGTTTGGCATAAGGCAAACATATTGTGGTCTGCGCGCCTTTGCCCTCCGTGCTGACCACTTCAATTCTTCCCTTCAAAGCCTGGGTCACCAGATTGAAAACGATATGCATGCCGAGTCCGGTACCACCGCGTCCACGCCGCGTTGTGAAAAAAGGATCGAAGATTTGCGAACGTACTTCTTCTGGCATGCCACAACCGTTATCGGAATAAACCAGAATCACGGATTGATCCTTCACCGACACGTCAATCCGGATTTCGCCTTCCTCGATATGTTCAAAACCATGCAGCAATGAATTCATGACCAGATTGACCAATGTCTGGTAGATAGCCGCTGGATAGCTATCCAGTACGATGTCGTCCGGGCACTCGATAATGAACTTGTGTCTGGTGGTCCTGAATTTGGGTCGCAGCGACTGCATTATTTCCTCGATGTACTCCTTGAGCTGGAAACTCCGCTTCTGGTCGCTGGATTGATCGACGGCGACTTGCTTGAAGCTGCGGATGAGTTCATCGGCCCGCTGCAGATTGCGCAGCACCATCGAGGCGCTTTCGATGGCCGCAGGCTCGAATTCCGCCAGATCATTTGCAGTAAGTTTTCCCGCATGCCTGAGTTTCGAAATATGCCTGACTTGATCCTGCAAGTGCGATGCGGCCGTAATGGCAACGCCGATGGGCGTATTGATCTCGTGCGCAACGCCAGCCACCAATGCACCCAGTGAAGCCAGTTTTTCCTTCCGAACCAGTTCGTCCTGCGCGAGTCGAAGATTTTCGAGGGTTGCCTGCAGCACGAAGTTCTTATCGCGCAACGAATCGTCTGCCTGTTTGCGGGCAAGGGCGGCGGCGATATGGTCGGCAACGAAGGTCAGCAGATCCAGGTCATCGTCGTCGTAGCCGATGCTCGAATCGTAGCTTTGCAGGATGATCGCGCCGAGCAGTCGTTCCTGATAGATCATCGGTGATGCGATCCAGGAATTGAAATCCACGCTGCCCAGTGCGCTGTGCAATGCGCCCTGCTCCACCAAAGCACGGTAACGCGCCTGATCCATACGCTGCGGCCGCCGCGTCGTCAGTACAAAGCCGGTCAAACCATGGCCGGGCGGACGTCGAAAATCCCGCGGCGGAGCGGGATCTTTTTCATCGGCAAGATAAGGAAAACTCACTTCATTGTCCGACTCGTGATACAGCGTAACGATAAGGTTTTTGGCATAAAGCAGGCCGCCCAGAATTCGGTGTAATTCGACGTAGAAGGCGTCAAGATCGATACCGCGAACCGATAAGGCGGATATTTCGAACAGGGCCCGTTGCAATGTTTCGCCGCGTCGCCGCTCGCTCACTTCGCGTTCAAGGCTGCTGGTACGTTCCGCGATGGCGCGTTCAAGGTGGCTGGTGAATTGCACTTGGCCGATTGCGTGCGCGATATGGCTGGAAATCAGTTCGAACAAGGCAATGTCTTCTTCGGAATAACGAATTCCGGGCGTATAGCTCTGGATGACGACGGCACCGAAGGTAAAACCGTCGCTGTCGATCAAAGGCATGCCAAGCCAATGCTCGGCATTCGTGCCCCGCCCCCAGTCATTACCGTCCGCTTCCAGGGCGGCAAATCGTTCAGCAGTAACGCTTAACGGCAAGCCGTAACGAATCACCCAGGCCGTCGGTGATTCGGCGCCCGATAGCAACGGAACCTGCTCGTCGGGTTTGAACGAAACATCTTTCTCGTCAACGTCGTAAACGTAGCAAATGGACTCACGCTGTCCATCGCGAAGAGCGATGTAGAAGTTCTGCGCAAACATGATGCGTCCGACTTCGGCATGCACAGCGGCAAAAAAACCGCGCAAATCCTTACAGCCCGCCGAAAGCCGGCTAATGTGGAGTACCACGCTCAAGACTGTCTCCAGTCGAGCCAACCTCTCTGCCGACGCCACGGTGTTCATTGAACTCCTTTCTCGCCCCTGACCTCATTCTGAGTCTGCATGCTGGTTGCAATCAAGCATGCCGGCAGAAAATGTCAGGCAGCTTGATTGCGCCAGGTTTGATACCGGGCGGGTTGCTGCAGACCCAGGATATTGATCGGCTCCGCTCCAATGCCTGACACGGCAAGGACATAATCCGGGCAAAGCCAGGTGCGCAGGATGTGCTCGGGTACGACCCCGCCTTCAACGTACCCAACAGGTGAATTCAGTCTGGTAACACTTCGCCGAAGCCCTTCCCCATATTGTTTGGCGGCCGACTCTTTCAATGTCCAGTACAGATAGAAACAATGCTCGAACTCCAGCGGATCGCATATTTCCAATCTTTTAATCTCTGCATCGGAGAACATGTGGCGGGCGATGGACATCAGATTTCTGGATTTACCAAAACATTCAATGTCGATTCCGACGGGGGCCGTGGAAACTGCCACAGCGAGCCATTTGCCCGAATGGGTTATGGAAACGTTAAGTTGGGGTATATCGGACGTGACACTTTTCAGCAATCGGATGTTTGACAGCGCACGGTGGTAATTCCAGTCATGCGGCGAGTTTCCGAACCATTGACTAGCCACTTTTCGAATCAAATAGTGCCCGGCAAGGTACTGGGCTTTTCTAGATGCCGAATTTATCGCTTGAAAATAACTCCATTCATCCGGGCTCAGCCAGGTCAAATCGGCCGAATTTGGGTCTGCCGCCGCCTCTTCAAGGCTTGCAACCCGCAAACGAGTGCCTAACCCCTCGCTAGCCAGTATGTCCATGAGTCCTAGTCATTGCGTTCAAAAGTGAATCCCGGCCTTCGATCCGATTGTCGGTAGAGACATACTATTTTAATTCGGGCAATAAAAAACCCAGCTTTCGCTGGGTTTTTATCGAATCGCCACTGATTTAGTGGCGTCCCCACGGGGATTCGAACCCCGGTCGCATCCGTGAAAGGGATGTGTCCTAGGCCTCTAGACGATGGGGACACGCAAAACTTTTTATTACAACTACATCTGGTGGAGCTAAACGGAGTCGAACCGTTGACCCCTTGCATGCCATGCAAGTGCTCTACCAGCTGAGCTATAGCCCCATAAATGGAGAAGCGGAATTGTAA
>CAZPCE010000257.1:0-4297 GCA_964584915.1 uncultured Arenimonas sp.
CTGCGCAACAGTTTCTGGACCCTGAACATCGGCCTGACCATGATGGCCTTGCTGACCTTGTTGCCATTGGGTCTATTGCAACTCAACGCGGTGCTGGAAAATGGTTACTGGTACGCGCGCTCGGCCGATTTCATGGGCAAGCCAATTATCGATTTACTGGTATGGATGCGTGTTCCCGGCGATACCATCTTCTCGATTGGTGCCTTGTTTTTGGCCTGGTTTGTTTGGCGTGTTTGGGTTTCCCCGAAAGCCAAAGCGGCCATAACCTCACCATCGATTGTCAGCGATATTTGAGTGTAAGCTTCAACAACAAAGGGCCGCGAAAGCGGCCCTTTGTTATGTACGAAGCATCGTTGTCGTGTACTGCATTGGACATCAGGATGATGTGCGGCACGAAGACCCGCTCGGCATTGCAAACTTATGACCTTGGTTTTCCAAAGCCATAAGGCATTAATTCACCGACCCCGGCCTTGGAACGCAATTTTGCGATAAAGGACCCGTCACTGACTTTGTATTGATCAAATTACAGTAAGCCTCTGGAACCGCCTGATCAACTCCGCCAGTGGGGCTATCGCCAACAGGAGGATATATTCCTGCCGCTTTTTGTGCTGCCTGCAGGCTGTGATAGGGGGAATCAGGAAGAGCAGGAATTCCCAAGTCTGAAATGTTAGAGCCGTACTGCATCAGGTAACCAATAATGGCGGCACCTGTTCTGTTAATGCCGGAATCGCAATGAACATAAATAACGGCATTTTTTATGGGGGTTTCAGGAAAGCCGGAAATTTTCGACGGATTATTACTCAAGGCGTTGTGGATTGCAGGAACAAGCCCTGAATAATTGAAACCGTTGTTGGTTGCTTGTATAGATACATCAACAGCGTGAGCACCACTCCAGCTTCCGCCTGCAGCAGTTGGAACGGTTCCGCCAATAGACAATATAGGCCAATACACCATCAGGTGGTTGCCAGATGTGGCGGGAACAAGAACCGGATAGGGCCCCGAAGATCCATTCAGTACGGGCGGATTTGTGGCGTTGAACCACTTTGCTTCGTCCTCTACTATTCTTTTATCTTTATGGTTTGGCGGCCCAAAACCGACAAGACAAAAATCAATAATCATCGGCGTATCGGCAAGGCTAATGCCCGTGCTTGCGTAATATTTATCTGCTTTGATCGCCGTGACGAGCGCTGCCATTGTGAAATTTTCTGCGCCAAAGGCCGAACTTCCCCGAACAAGCAAATTATTATTGGCGGTGTCGTAATCGATAATCCGCACTGAACCAGGCACAAAATTTCCTGTTCCGTGATGTTTTTTTCCGTGGTGTTTTTTGTCCGAGTCCATGGATTTCTCCTGTCAGTTGAATTGCAATCGGTTGGTTGCTGTTGCTGAAATCAAACCTCAACCGTCAAGGAAACTTGCGGCGAAAAGGTATATTGACTTCCCGAATTGGTTACCGTCACTTCGGTCACCTCGCCGTTGCTAATCGTCGCGACGGCCTGCGCTGTCATGCCGCCATTGCCCGGCGATTCGATTGTGACAACCGGAGCCACGATGTAGCCGCTTCCCGGGTTCATCACCTGAACCTCGAGGATCACGCCACCTTCCATGACGGCACCCAGCGTGGCCAGAACCGTTGGGATGAATGTGATAGGCGGCAGCAAGGTAACCTTCCAGGTGGCCACTGCCTGGCCGTTGTAGTACGACGACTCAATCGTAGGATTTTGTGTCGGGTTGGTAAAGCGGTCTCCATAGGCAGCGCCATAGACTTGATTGCCGGACGTTGCACAGATCACCGCAGCGTAGGGGTCGTAGTAGGCGTTATCGGGTTGCGCGGCACTGTAGCCGTCATTCGGATTCAGCCCCCACCATTGGTTGCTGGGCATGTTCTTGATTTCAGTCGTTTGCCCAACAGGAGTTTCATCACTATCGATAAATCCGAATACAAAGCCGCTCGTGATTTCGCCGATGATCAGGCTTTGGAGCGTATCGAAAACGTTCTGATTCGGAACATTGCTGGAAATATAGGTTTTCAGAGCGCTCCATCCGTTGGTGCCGGAATCTGTAAAACTGGCCGCGTCATTGATTGTCTGGCCGTAGATCAATTGATTAAGCAGCGCATCATCGCTGCCTGACAGTGTGACGGCAAGATTGCTTGCGACGCTCGTTGTTACGGGTGAAGATGGAATTTGCTTGGTGTAGGTGATGCTTGTCACTTGAATCGTGCCGTCGGTAAGTTCGATGTCGTAGTACGAGTTGCCCGAATTCTGCGCAACCGCAGCAGTGAAGGTAAACTCAAATGCGTAGTTGGTGTAGTTGCCCGAACTGGTATTGGCCGGATTGTTCCAGGCCGAACTGTTCTGGATTGTCGTTTGCTGGGCGGATGTTGAAATCGAGGCCAGATAGTTATCGAAGGTTTGGTAGGGGCTGGCCAATTGTTGTGTCGCATACTCGTACGCACTTAACACACGAATCGGTGTGCCGTTGTTGATGACCGTGGCGCCCGGTGCCAGCGCATAGAGCTGGCTGAAAATTTCGGCAGTGGACTGCGAGAAGGATTTCTCCTGAAGCAGATTGCCCGAACTGTCGAAAGACTTCAGTTTAATGGGTGCAGTGAAGAAGTTAATCGCAGTCAGGTCGCCGGCATCGCCTGCCACCGATGGATTATTGCGTGTGATTTCAACGACCGAAAACGGGACGGTGCTGTTTTGTATTATCGGTGGAGTTGCCGATGTGGCAAGCATGCTGCCATAGGTGAAGAAGAACACACCCGAAATGCATTCGTTGATCGTTAAAGTGCCGTTGTTGATGTTGCTAAACGCGATAGGGTCAGACAGTACGTTCGAGCCGGTGAACGTGACCTTGGTTTTCGCATTGCTGTTGCTGCTGTCCAAATAGCTGATGTCACAGTTGGCTGTGCTGGCCTGTACGTACAGGTATATATCGCTTCCCGATTGATTGGTGATCTCAAAAGAAAGTACGCTGGTCATGTAGAGTTTTTCCTTGGTGCCGAGAAGAGAGCGAGAAGAGGGTGTTTGTGCCCAAAAACCAAAACAAAAGGCCAACGCGCGGGTTGGGAACTTGAACGCAATCTTATGTGTCGCATCCCCCTTGATTGCGTGGTGATGGCCTTGAATAAGCCTGGATAAGTCAGTAAATCGTGAACTTCCTGGCTCACCCCCATGGCCATATGAAGCAGCGAGAAAAAACAGGTCTGCTGTGCGGGAACGGTATTACTCGAATAAGTACTTGTCCTTACGATTTTCTTACGTCTGTAGAGGCTGATGAACTTCGTAATAGTTCTGACAATCGGATATCCCCGTATTGCTAACATGTACGAAAACGCTTGTCTGCAAGGCAATGTCGCGTTAAAAGTACAAACGAGTAATGCGCATTCGCCGGGGGGCACAATGAAAGCGGAGGCCACTAAACGCGAGTCGGATCGTCTGTCGCCTGAACTGTTGGCGTTGCTCGGCACGCGCGGCAATGTTCAATCGTTCACGCGTGGGCAGTTACTGATCGAAGAGGGCGATGCTTCCGACGCGCTCTATATTCTGGTGGCAGGTCGCTTGAAGGTGTTTACCCGCGACGACAAGGGCCGCGAACTGGTTTACAACGTGCTGGAGCCCGGCGAATTTTTCGGCGAGTTATTGCTCGATGGCGGTGTGCGTTCCGCCTCGGTGAAAGCGATGATTGAGAGCCAATGCATAGTCGTGCGTGAAAATGAAATCCGACAATTCCTGCGTGACTACCCGGAGTTTGCCGAAAGCCTGATCCTGAAACTGATCGCCCGCGTACGCCACGCCACCCAGCAAGTGCGAAGCCTGGCGCTGGATGGCGTGTACGAACGCATCGTCACCTTGTTCAACGAGATCGTGCAATCCGACAACACTCACAACATTCCCATCACCATCACCCAGCAAGAAATTGCCGACCGCGTCGGCGCCACCCGCGAAATGGTCAATCACGTCATACGTGATCTGGTGCAAGGTGGTTTTCTCAGAAGAGACCAGGACCGGCAATTGGTGGTGTTGAAGAAATTGCCCAGGAAGTGGTGATGGCGTAGGGCGCAATACGCTCCACCATTGCGCCAACACCGCGAACCGCCCAAGCCCATGCGATCCAATGTTACAAAATCTGCCCGGCGTCCCAACCGATTAATGTCATGGAAGACAAGAACGTTGATTGGCCCGGACTATTGCTCGGCGTAATATTTATCGGTACGGTATTTATTCGGCGCAATGGAGGAGCGTATTGCGCCCTACGGCTCTACGGTATTTATTCGGCGCAATGGTGGAGC
>CAZPCE010000258.1:0-1212 GCA_964584915.1 uncultured Arenimonas sp.
CAGTTTCACGGCGGCAAGACTGGCCGAGAGAGCCAATGCAATCAAGATGCCGACGAGCAGGTTGCGGCGATTCCGTCCGGCTTTATCGCCGAATAAAAACGGGCTCATCACGCGCTGGAAAATGCGGGCGGTGCGTGTGTCAGTTTCCGTTGAATGCGCTGGCTCCGAAGTATCGGCATGTTTTTCCAGATGCTTCGCCAGTAATTTGTAGGACAACCACGGCGTCACGATCAATGCGACGCCGAGCGACAGCAGCATGCCAACGCTGGCATTGATCGGAATCGGCCGCATGTAAGGACCCATCAGGCCGCTGACAAAGGCCATCGGCATCAAGGCGGCAATGACGGCGAATGTCGCGAGGATTGTCGGGCCACCGACTTCATCAACCGCAGGCGGAATAGCTTCCAGAAGTTTTTTTCCACCGACCTGCATATGGCGATGGATATTTTCGACGACCACAATCGCATCATCGACTAGAATGCCGATCGAGAAAATCAGGGCGAACAATGAAACACGATTCAAGGTGAAACCCATCGCCCAGGAAGCGAACAAGGTCAGAGCGAGCGTTACGATAACCGCGACACCCACCACGATCGCTTCACGCCATCCCAGTGCAAACAAAACCAGAAGCACCACCGACATCGTCACGAAGGCGAGTTTGTGAATCAGTTTCTGCGCTTTATCGGTCGCGGTTTTACCGTAGTCGCGGGTAATCGAGACCTTGATGCCTTCCGGAATCACGCGGCCTTGCAATGCCTGCAAACGTTCGCTGATCGCGGTCGTGATATCGGCCGCGTTCGCTCCGGGCTTCTTCGCAATCGCGAGTGTCACGGCGGGCGCAATGCCGGCTTTCGGTCTCTCTGCGCTGCCAATCGGTGCGCCGTGCCAGGCATAACGAATCGGCGAATCGGCAGCATCCGAAATTCTTGCGACATCCGACAGATACACCGGCATGCCCTTATGCATTCCGACAACGACACCGGCAATCTGTTCGCGGTCCGCCAGAAAACTGCCGATGGTGACCGGAATCACTTGCTGGTTGATCACGCGCTCGCCGGCTTGTCTGACCAGATTTGTTGCCAATAAAGATTGGCTCATGTCCTGCAAGGTAAAGCCATATTCCGCCAGGCGCGTGGCATCGACTTCAACCAGCACTGCGCGATCGGGTGCGCCAATGGTGTAGATGTCGCGAGTGCCTGGAATGCGTTTCAA
>CAZPCE010000258.1:1222-2654 GCA_964584915.1 uncultured Arenimonas sp.
ATTGAAAACAATTTATTGGAAATGAATTTAAGGAGAAATTATGGCAAATGTTGAAAAATATGGTGTAGATCTCGCTGGTGCCCGTATCACGAATAAACTCGGCTTCGAGCATGTGCGCGGTTTGTGCGAGTTCGACGGCACCGCGTTGTGGGTCATCCGTCCATAAGGTCACGCTCATCACCGGTACGTCGTCGATGCCCATCGGCCGAACCAAAGGCTGACCAACACCGAGATTCGCCGGTGCCCAGTCGGCATTGGAATAGACCTGGTTATAAAGCCTGACGATGGCTTCCTGACGCGGAACACCGACCACGAATTCAACCGTGAATATCGCCATGCCCGGACGCGAAATCGAATAGACGTGTTTGACGCCTTCGACTTCCGACAACATCTGCTCGTAGGGAAACGCCACCATGTTCTCGACATTGCGCGAACTCGCGCCGGGAAACGGCACGAATACATTGGCCATCGTGACATCGATTTGCGGTTCTTCTTCGCGCGGCGTAATCAAGACCGCGACCAGACCGAGCAATAAACCGGCGATGGCCAGAATGGGCGTGAGCGGATTGTTCTGGAAGGCTTTCGCGATCCAGCCGGAAAATCCGAGCCGTGGAGAATCAGACATGATTTATTGCTCCGCCTGTTTTTCGGACAAGCGCAGGCTGGCGGCGAGAGGATCGGCGGCGATGCTTTCACCGGGATTCAAGCCGGAAAGGACCTGCACCTGATCGCCGACGCGATGGCCGAGACGGATCTGCCGAAGACGAATACTGTTTTCGCCGATCACATAAACCGAAGTAACTTCGCTGCGCATCACCAGGCTGCCGGCGGGAATCAGCAAGCCCTGATTGCCCGAACTGGGTAGCAAGGCCTTGACGGTGATGCCGGGTTTCAGGTTCGTCGTGTTGGCCGGTAATGACAATCGAACGGTAACGGTATGCGTGTCGGGGTCGGCATCGGGAAATACCGTGATGTTTTCCACCGGCATTTCCTTGCCGTCATCCAGAATGATTTTTGCCGTCTTGTTTTTTTCGAGCAAGGCGGCTTCCGATTGCGGCAAGGTGACTCTAACCCGCAGTTGTTCAGGCGAGTTCATGCCGAAGATGGCTTGTCCCGGCGAAACGGTTTCGCCGACTTGCACGAAACGCTGCCCGATCACGCCATTGAACGGCGCACGTATCACGGTGTAGTCGAGTTGTTGCGAAGATTCGCTGAGTTGCGCGCGTGCCGATGCCAGCTGTGCACGTGCTGCATCGCGGCGTGCAATCGATTGCTCGTATTGTGCTTTCGAAATAAGGCGCTTGGCGTAGATTTCATTCATGCGCTTGTAATCGGCTTCGGCCTCGGTGGCTTGAGCCTGGGCCGCGCTCAATGCTGCCAGCGCACGGTTTTGCCCCGACATCTGTTCGACATTGCTGAAGCGGGCGAGGAC
>CAZPCE010000258.1:2754-4255 GCA_964584915.1 uncultured Arenimonas sp.
CATGGCTTTGCTCACTTGAAGGCATTGCCGGGCTGGAAGCCGAGCTTGCCGAAAATTTTCGCGGCCGGGCAAAAACCGGTGAACGATGCCTGCAACAAGTTCAGGCCGACGAAGGCAGTGAGTGCCAGGCCCCAGGGCGAAATGAAATAGACGATGGCGACGCTGACAAGAATCATCACGCCGGCAAATGCCATCACTGCTTTGTCGATATTCATGTTTTTCTCCAGAAATTATTTTTGGTCGGATTTCAAACGTTCGATGCCGAGCGCTTTCATCACGTATTTCTCGTAGATCGGCTCGGACGTGCCGTGGCGCATCTTGAACAGGAAATATTTCTCGAACGCGATTTTGGCCAGATGTACCCAGCGGCCTTTCTTGGCCCAGGTGACATTGCGCGGTGGAAACTGCGGCAAGGCGACAAACGCCACGCCGTCATCGCCCATATCGGCCAGACAAACGGCATTCCAGGTGCCTTCAACATCGGCGGGTTTTCCGGCAAGTTCGGCTTCGATATTTTTCACGATGGTCGTGACCATCGATTCGATCATGAAACCGGTTTTCGGCGCACCGGTGGGAATCGGCGTGACTTCCACCGGAGGAATCGCGACGCAAACACCCGCCGCAAAAATGTTTGGATACTTGACGCTGCGCTGGTGCTTATCGACCAGCACGAATCCCCGGGGATTGCAGAGGCCCTCGACATTTGCGACCGCAGGAACGCCCTTGAATGCGGGCAGCAACATCGCGAAATGGAAGGGCAATTTGTATTCCATTTGCATCAGGCCCTTGTTGTCATATTCGCTGGCATTGATCGTGCCGTCGGTGACTTCATCGATCTTTGCATTGGTCAGCCATTTGATGTGGCGTTGCCGGAATTCCGATTCCATCAGGCCTTTCGAATCGCCGACGCCGCCAAGCCCCATGTGGCCGATATAGGGTTCGCTGGTCACGAAGGTCATTGGCACGCGGTCGCGTAATTTGCGCTTGCGTAAATCCGCATCAATGATCATCGCGAATTCGTAGGCCGGGCCGAAACAACTGGCCATTTGCACGGCGCCGATCACGATCGGTCCGGGATTCTTCAAAAATTCTTCGTAGGCGGCCCAAGCTTTCGTCGCATGCGGCGTAGTGCAGATGGATTGTGTGAAACCGGAGTCCGGCCCCGCACCCTTGATTTCCTCGAACGCGAGTTTGGGTCCGGTGCAGATGATCAGATAATCGTATTCGATGTTTTGTCCGGCATCGGTAATCACGCATTTCTTGTCGGCGAGGATTTGCGTCACGGCACGCGGAATAAAGGTGATGTCTTTCTTTGCCAGATATTCGCCGGCCTGCAGGCAAATCTCGTCGGGCTTGCGCCAGCCAACGGCGACCCAGGGATTGGAGGGCGTGAAACTGAATTTCTCGCCCTCGCCGATGACCGTGATGCGGTGGGTGGTGCCGAGCGTTTCACGCAATTCATAGGCGGCACTCATGCCGCCAAGTCCTGCTCCGATAACAA
>CAZPCE010000259.1:0-4204 GCA_964584915.1 uncultured Arenimonas sp.
AAGAACACCTAGTGTAACACCTACTATATCAGTAACACCAACTCGTACTCCTACTCAACCTCCGCAACCAACACCCACTTCGACTCCAACCCAAACACCGAAACCAAATGCACCCGAACCTTTGACCGTATCAAAGCCGGTCACTCCCGACGTGACAACCAAGCTAGCAACTGGTCAGGGACAACGACGCTTCGTGAATATCCAGGCACCTGCCCGTCAAACCACAACTGCTTCTACTACGCCTCCACAAACCGTTGCTACTGTCAGGCAGCGAATCGAAACACTCGCCGACAAACCGGTGATCGTTGGTATGCAGGCGAAGATAAACGTCGGTACCGGAAACGTTTTAACCGGACTTACCCATGCTGGGTTCGCGAAAATGGATACTGCCCGGGCCCAGGCACTGGGCGGGAATGGCGAAGCAGCAATGTTGCCGCAAGTGACACAGCCTCCGGGAACACCCGCAAAAGCAGGTAACCAACCTTCCGCCGGAATGATTGTCCGGCCAGCAGCAGAGTCAAAACAATTGGAGGTAATGGCCTGGAATACCGGCGCGCCAAGAAGGGAAAACAATCCTTCCCATGCAGAAAGGCAATTCATCGAGTGGTTTAGTGGCCAAAGCAAGCAATGGAAAGACAACGTTACCAGCGTAGATGTGATGGTTATCGGGCGCGACATTTGCTCCAATTGCCGTGCAGACATCCAATGGCTGCAGAAGAACCATCCGCATATCAAATTCAACTGGGTGCGCGGCGACTAAGCTTGCGAGAGATGCGACAACTCGGCCGCATTGTCTTCCCAGTTCTGCCCATCAAATGCTTCGACTGTCATTTCCACGACCGTTCCGGCATCCAGGCAGCGAGCGTTTACATCCACGCCATCGGGATTGCTGCGCGGAATATAAAAACTTTTGATGCCGCAGACTTTGCAGAAAATGTGTTTGGCGACGCCGGTGTTGAAGGTGTATTCGGTCAGGAATTCATGTCCGTTGACCAAGCGAAATGCGGAACGCGGAACGATCAGATGAAGAAATCCGGTTAAATTGCATAACGAACAATTGCAATCCTGCACGGTGATTCTTGCCGGAGCATCCACTTCAAACCTTACACGGCGGCAATGGCAACCGCCGTGGTGAATCACCATGTCATCCGCGAGATTCATTGTTCAATATCCTTTTTTATCTTTGCCTTTCCCATTCTTTTTTCCACTCCCGTGCCCTGAATTACCCGGCTTGTCATCGGCACCGTAACGGTACATTCCGTCCCCCTGGTTGGCCTTGTACTTTCCCTTGGCCTTGAACTTGCCATTGGAATTGCCGACCCGGCCCTTCAGCGCCTGGAATTCGGCCGAACCCGGCTTGATACCCATTCGCTTGGCGATAACACCCCAGCCCTGGCCATTGTTTTTGTCGTATTCGCGCAAGGTGTTGATGCAAGGGACATGCAATTGATGCGCCAGTGCACAGGCATAATAAACATCGCCAGGTGCCCAGCGACGTTCGACCACGTATTCACGGATCAGGGGGCGAGGGGCGCCAAAACTGATCACTACATCATCGATGAATCCGTCCGTATTGCCTCGGGTATAGACATTCATATCCTTGAGCTGCACATCCATCCAGGCATCGCCCGTACGCGGGTTGAAACCAAAGGCATATTCTTCGGCCTGGGCATTTGCCGCCATGCCCAGACAAAGCGCCAGCAAGATGTGTTTAAGTTTCATGATGAACTCCAATGTACGGGTGGCCAGTGTGCGCTTTCGGCATGAATTGATCCTGAAATCTGCCGGATTTCGAAAAGTTTAACCCCGTTTTCCGACGAGGTGCGTTGATAGGCATACCCCAACACCGGAGGTGTGACATGAGCCAAGCCGTAATCCATTTAAATGAACCCCTGAGCCCGCCACGCATCGGCGGCATTGCTGCCGCGCTGGCAATACATGTTGCGGCACTGATGATGCTGATGGCACCCATGAGCTATACGCCGCCGATGAAGAATGCCGAAGAACAGGTGCTTACGGTATTCGAAACCATCAAGCCAAAACCTATCGAAATACCACAACCCCCTAAGCCAACCCAGCTGCCAAAACCAGAAGTGGTGCAATTGGTGAAGGCGCCAACAACAATCACCAAGCCCGATATTCCGCCGGTCGTCGTGATTGATGGTGGCGAGAATGACATTGCTTATACCGAACCCGTCACCGATATTGTGGGCCCCGTCATTGCACCACCCAGTGGCCCGATCAGCCTGAGCACCGAATACGCGCCAGCGCCGAAGTATCCGGTAATGTCATTGCGAAATGGCGAGGAAGGCACGGTGATGCTATTGGTGAAAGTAGGCGCGGACGGATTGCCTATCGATGTCAGCCTGAAGAAAAGCAGCGGCTTTCGCGAGCTCGACAAAAACGCAATGAAGCACGTGCTGGCGACGTGGCGCTTTCATCCCGCCATGCACCAGGGCATTGCGATTCCCGCACTCGCACTGGTTCCGGTTATCTACAAGATCAATTAATCAGTAAAAATTTGCACGGCGCTGGTGATAGACACCGGCGCCGTTTGGCCCGTAAATCCGAGCTGCCAGCAGAACAAGGGATTTGCAAAAAACGGCTTCCAGGTTTGATTCCACCATCAAACTGTTCAAGGAAAACCCAGGTCAGCGCAACAATAAAACCACGCAGTAAATTGCCGCTGCAAATCCTACTACCGTAGTAAAGAAGCAAGTCAGGATCGCGCTGTACAAAGCGAACCGGCTCATCCAGCGCTGACGCGATGTCAAGGTATGGTAGTGCGTACCGAAAGCGGTGCCCGAGGCAAGGGCGAACATGCCGGAAAACGCGGCAGAGCCAGCCATAACGAAAGCCACGATCAACCAGACCCACCAGATCGCGGCCATCTCCTGCAGGAACCCCAACGTTTCCGTCATGGCATCACAGCGCTTTCGCTGCAGCAACCGCCGCATCGACGGTGATACCGAAGTGTTTGTACAAGGCATCGATCGGAGCCGAAGCGCCGAAGCTGTCGATGCCTATCACGGCACCATCAAGACCCACGTATTTGCGCCAGAAGTCTGTTACGCCGGCTTCTATCGCGATGCGTTTGCGGCAATTCGGCGGCAATACCGATTCACGATACGCCTGATCCTGCTTGTCGAAAGTGTTGGTGCTCGGCATGGAAACAACGCGCGCCTTGATGCCCTGGGTATCGAGTTGTTTGGCGGTTTGCATCGCGAGCTCAACTTCGGAACCGGTCGCAATCACGATGACGTCGAAGTCAGCAACATCATGCAGTACATAACCGCCGCGTTCGATATTGGCGACCTGTTTTTCGTCGCGCAGCTGATGTGCAAGATTTTGGCGGGAGAAAATCAGGCAGGTCGGGCCGTCTTTGCGTTCAATCGCTTTTTTCCAGGACACTGCCGATTCGACCGCATCGCAGGGACGCCACAAATCGTTGTTCGGAATGTAACGCAGCGACGCCATGTGCTCGACCGGCTGGTGGGTCGGGCCATCTTCGCCCAGGCCAATCGAATCATGGGTGAACACATGAATGCTGCGGGCAGGAATCAATGCCGACATTCGCAATGCATTGCGCGAATAATCCGAGAACACCAGAAAGGTCGCATCGTACGGCAGAAAGCCTCCGTGCAATGCAAGGCCGTTGCTGATCGCACTCATTCCGAATTCGCGTACGCCGTAGTAGATGTAATTGGCGTCCGGATCGGTCGATGCGACCGACTTGCTGCCTTTCCACAAGGTCAGATTCGAGTGTGCAAGATCGGCCGAGCCGCCGATCAATTCCGGCAACAATGGCGCAAAGGCTTCAATCGCCATTTGCGACGCTTTACGCGAAGCGACCACCGGTCCTTCGCTTTGCAATTTGGCAATGTACGCATCGGCATCTTCGGCAAATGTGTCCGGCAGCACGCCATGCGAACGACGGGTAAGTTCCGCCGCTTCTTTCGGGAAGGCTTTTGCGTAGGAATCAAAAAGGCGGTTCCATTGCTCTTCTCGGACTAGGCCGGTATTGCCCGCACGCCAGCCAGCGTAAATATTTTCAGGAATTTCGAATGCGGCATACGGCCAGTTCAATTGTTTGCGCGCGGCTTCTATTTCGTCCTTACCCAGCGGCGCGCCATGGGCGGATTCCTTGCCGGCCTTGTTCGGCGAACCGAAACCGATCACGGTACGGCAGCAGATCAGGGTAGGC
>CAZPCE010000260.1:0-4153 GCA_964584915.1 uncultured Arenimonas sp.
ATGATCATGATGACCGCCCAACTGGTCGATCGCGTGCCGTTCCGCGACGTCTACATCACCGGTTTGGTGCGCGACAAAGACGGCCAGAAGATGTCGAAGTCGAAAGGCAACATCCTCGATCCGATCGACATCATCGACGGCATCACGCTGGATGAACTGGTCAAGAAACGTACGACCGGCCTGATGAAGCCGACCGATGCGCCGAAGATCGAAAAAGCCACCATCAAGGAATTCCCGGACGGCATTTCGGCGTTCGGCGCCGACGCCTTGCGCTTTACCTTTGCCTCGCTCGCTACCCATGGCCGCGATATCAAGTTCGACATGGAACGTTGCGGCGGCTACAAGAATTTCTGTAACAAATTATGGAATGCAGCGCGCTTCGTATTGATGAATTGCGAAGAGTTCACCGCTTCTGGACAACCGTCGCCGAAAACCGATGCGGAGCGCTGGATACTGTCACGCTTGAACCATTGCACCGGCGAAGTTCAAAAACATTTCGCCGATTACCGTTTCGATCTGGCCTCGCAGGCACTTTACGAATTCGCCTGGAACGAATATTGCGATTGGTTTCTGGAGCTGGCCAAGCCAGCCTTGCAGGGCTCGGATACCGTTGCAGCAGATTCAACAAGACACACATTATTATATGTATTGGAATCGCTGCTTCGATTGCTGCATCCATTGATTCCTTTCGTGACCGAAGAAATCTGGCAGCACATCAAGGCGCCCTTGGGTATTGAAGGCGGTTCTGTTTCCACGCAGGCCTATCCTGAAACCACCGAAAACGCGAAAAACTTTGCCCAATCGGAAACCGATATCGAATGGCTGAAATCGGTGGTCACGCAACTTCGCCGTATCCGCAGCGAAATGAATATCGCGCCGTCGAAAGCCGTTCCGCTCTTGTTGCAAGCCGGCAATGCCGAAGATAAAAACCGCATCGCACGTTTTGACTCGGCGCTGAAATTCCTGGCCAAACTCGAATCGATGCAATGGCTGGAAGGCGAAGCACCGGCCAGCGCATCGGCCGTCGTCGGTGAATTGAAGTTGCTGATTCCGGTTGCCGGCCTGATTGATCTCGATGCAGAACGCGCGCGCCTGGACAAGGAAATCAAGCGCATTGAAGTCGAGATCACGAAGTCCGAAGGCAAGCTCGCAAACTTTGCCGGCAAGGCGCCGCCTGCGGTCGTCGAACAGGAACGCACACGCCTTGTTGACTGGAATTTGCAATTGAATGCGTTGAAAGAACAGCGCGAAAAAATCTAGGCTCTGAGGAGTTGTGGGAGCTGGCTCGCCCGCGATTGATGCTTAAACCTTCGAAAATATTGCCATGAAGCGTTTAGATATCATCGCTGGTAAATCAGCTCCTACGAATCGGAAGAACTACGCCGGCGGCAAAATTTCCATCGCCATCACGATCGCATCTTCCCGGCCTTTCTTCGACGGGTAGTAATTCGGCCGACGGCCGATTTCGTTGAAGCCTTCGTCTTCGTACAAGGCAATCGCATTCGGATTCGACGGACGCACTTCAAGATAGACCCGGTCCACCATATGCCAACGCGCCAAATCGATAATACGCCGCAACAGACGGCGACCATGACCGTGACCTTGATGCTCTGGCGCGATGCAGATATTCAATAGATGGGCTTCGCCGGCGGCGCAACTCAACACGCCATAACCGATGATCCCGCTGCGGCAATCCAAAACCCAGGCCTGATGCCCGGCTTTCAGGCAATCGCGAAAAATGCCGGCGGTCCAGGGAAATTCGTAAGCCCGCTGTTCGATGGCATCGACCGCTTCGATATCGGCCTGCTGCATCGGCCGCATTTGCGAAGCATTGGAAACCTGCGCGTTCATGTCAGGATTTGATTATCCGGCGCAGTTGCGGCCAAAGTGCACGCTTTGCATGAGGACTGGTGCGCAGCGCATTCAGGTCAATGCCAAGTGGCGATATATCTTTTCCGAGCGCGGCCTTCATTACGGCCTTGAATAGCGCGGAATCCGGCACCGTTTCGGGTGCAAAGGCTTCGGCAGATTTCCCGCTCTGCACGCTTGCCGGCCGGGTGCCCGGCCTTGCATATAAGGTGTAACCCATCGCATTCAACATCGATTGTTGTTGCGCCGACCACATATCATTCCACCGCTTTGCGATTGATTTTCGAATACAGCCACATTACCGGGCCGGACAAGGCATAGGCGGCGGCCACTGCCAGCAATGCTTTTTCCCGCAATACAAACAGGGCGATCAGGATTGCCACGATCAGCAAAATCACCCAGAACGGTACGCGATCATTGTTCGAGCCGCCCTTGAAGCTGGTGTATTTGAATCGGCTTACCATCAACAAACCGCAACCGACCGTCACCGCCAAGGCGATATAGCGAAGTGCCGCGCCATCCTGGCCGAGTTCATTCATCGACCATACGAATGCCATCATCAGGCCGGCGGAAGACGGGCTATTCAGCCCGATAAACCAGCGCTTATCCACTACGCCGACCTGGGTATTGAAACGCGCCAACCTTAACGCGGCACAGGCCATATAAAGGAATGCGGCGGCCCAACCAATCTTGCCTGGCAGCGAACCGTCGAGCTTCATGTTCACCAGCGCCCAGTGATACATCACCAGCGCGGGCGCTACACCAAAGCTGACGAGGTCGGCCAGCGAATCGTACTGGACGCCAAATTCGCTCGACGTGCCGGTCAACCGGGCAACGCGCCCATCTACGCCGTCAAAAAGCGCGGCGATGAATACGGCCACGCAGGCATGTTCAAACTGACCGTTGGCGGCCGCCAAAATCGCGTAAAACCCTGCAAACATGCCGCAGGTCGTCAGCAAATTAGGCAATAAATAGATATGTTTGTTTTTCGGGGTAACTGGATTGTCCATTCCCACAGTTTAACGGCTCGGGACGCTATTGCCAGCCTAAAGTGAAAGGAATACATTGGATTAGCTTTGAATTTGCTTGAACGAGGTCACTTATGCGCGCTTTAGTCCTGATTTTGATGCTCAGCTTCCCTTTGCTCTGCAGCGCAGGCGAGGTTTATAAATGGCGCGACAAGGATGGCAACATCCATTATTCAGACGTCGAGCCGCCAAAGCAGCCGACCGAACGCAAAGTCGTCAAGGCCAAAGATGGCAAACCATTGACGCCGGAACAACAAGCAGCCAAAGACAAGGCCGACAAGGCGAAAGTGCGCCAGGCCGAATGCGACAAGGCGAAGGCCAATGTCACAACGATCAGTGGCACCAGCAAGATATTGATGGATCTGAATGGTGACGGCAAACCGGAAGAAATAACGCCGGAACAACGCGCATCGCAAACCGAAGTGATGAAAGCCGCCGTCGTCATCAACTGCACCCAGTAGTGCCCAGAGGTTTCGCCTGGCTATTGGCGCTCGGCATTCTGGCGGCCGCCTGGTGGTTCGCCGGCCATCCCGGATGGGAAAGTCGCGAACAAAAACGGCTGCGTGAACAATCTGCCAAAGAAACAACCATGCCGAAGCTTTATCGCTGGCGCGACGAACACGGGGTCACGCAGATTACCCAGACCCCGCCCAAAGGCCGGAAATACACGATCGTAAAGATTCGCGAAGATCAAAACGTGTTCGAAACTGCCGAACCAACGCCCGAGCCATCCCAATAAGTTGCCCAGCCCCTTACAATAGGCGTCTTGTCCAAAAGATACCCGGCAACCCATGCAGCTTTCCAAATTTCACCTCAGCACCACCAAAGACACTCCCAGCGACGCCGAAATCATCAGCCACCAGTTGATGCTGCGTACCGGCATGATCCGTCGCCATGCGGCCGGCATTTACACCTGGACCCCGCTGGGCCTGAAAGTGTTGCGTAAAGTGGAAACCATCGTGCGCGAAGAAATGAACCGTGCCGGCGCGATTGAAGTGTTGATGCCCTCGATCCAGCCGAAAGAACTCTGGGAAGAAACCGGACGCTGGGCCAAGTTCGGCGGCCAGTTGCTGAAAATCAAGGATCGCAAGGAAGCCGAATACGCCTACGGCCCGACCCACGAGGAAGTCATCACCGATTTCGCCCGCAACGAATTGCGTTCCTACAAGCAATTGCCGGTGAATTTCTATCAAATTCAAACCAAATTCCGCGATGAAATTCGTCCGCGCTTTGGCGTGATGCGCGGCCGCGAATTC
>CAZPCE010000261.1:0-4152 GCA_964584915.1 uncultured Arenimonas sp.
CCTCAATTTAAGTGATGAGATTCATCTTCGGGAAAACCTATGCAGTCAAAAGATCATTGGGAAAAGGTTTACACCACCAAATCTACTGATGCCGTAAGTTGGTTTCAGGAGCATGCGGAAAATTCATTGCGATTGATTCAGGAAACCGGCGTTGCCTTGGATGCCGGAATTATTGATATTGGCGGCGGCGCATCCACACTTGTGGATGACTTGCTTGCCAAAGGCTATTCAAACCTGAGTGTTCTGGATCTATCGGCTGCCGCCATGCTGGCTGCACAAAAACGACTGGGTGTTCAAGCCAGCCTTGTGAAATGGCTGGAAGCGGATATCACGAAAGTAGAATTTCCAGTTCATGCATTTGATGTCTGGCACGACAGAGCTGTATTTCACTTTCTGACCTCACCTGAAGATCGCAATGCCTATGTTCAAGCCGTGCTGCGTGCGGTGAAACCCGGAGGCCATGTCATTGTGGCCACGTTTGCCGAGGATGGCCCGCTGCAATGCAGCGGTCTGCCAGTGAAGCGCTACAACAAGGATGAACTGCATGCCGAATTTGGCGATGCCTTTACGTTAACGCAACACGGCAAAGAATCGCACCACACCCCATTCGGTACGGTGCAGCAATTCACCTATTGCTACTGCCGAAAGCTGGTCTAAAAAAAAGGCCCTGGCTAAATGCCGAGGCTTGATTGTTGTACAAATCAAAACTTCATTTTCTGTATTCGTACCGCATTGATGATGGCCAGCAATGCCACCCCGACATCGGCAAACACCGCTTCCCACATCGTCGCTAGGCCACCAGCTCCCAATATCAAAACAACTGCCTTGACTGCGAAGGCAAGCATGATGTTTTGCCAGACGATTTTCTTGGTTTGTTTGCCAATATTGATTGCCATGGGAATCTTGCTGGGCATATCGTCTTGAATCACGACATCGGCGGTTTCAATCGTCGCATCGCTGCCCAAGCCTCCCATCGCAATACCCACATCACTGAGAGCGACCACGGGAGCATCGTTGACACCATCGCCAACGAAGGCGACGGTTTCGCCCCGAGCCTTGATTTCTTTTACCTTGTTCACCTTGTCTTCGGGCAGCAAATCGCCAAAGTAATTGCCGATGCCGAGTTTGTCGGCAACGAACTTCACGACACTGGCTTTGTCACCGCTTAGCATGGTGGCCTTGACGCCGAGTGCTTTAAGTTTCTCAAGGGTTAGCGGCGCATCTTCCTTGACGGTATCGGCGATGGTGATGTGCCCGATAAATTGTTGGTCATAGGCAATCGCGATCGTCGTGTAAACAATGCTTTCCGGCTCCAGGTCATAGGTAATGGAAAACTTATCCATCAGTTTGAAGTTGCCTACATACAGCATTTTTCCATTCACTTCGGCGACAAGACCGTGCCCGGAGATTTCTTCGACCTTATCGAGTTTGATTGAGGTATCCACGTCGCCGACATATTCGTGGATGGCCGAAGCCACCGGATGCGTGCTTTGGCTTTCCAGCGCGTTCACCATGGCCAGTATGTCGGCCTGATTAAACGCGGGCTTGAGAACGACTTCTTGAACCTTGAAGACACCTTCGGTCATCGTGCCGGTTTTATCCATCACCACATTCTGCACATTAGCGATGATGTCCAGGAAATTGCCGCCCTTGAATAAAATACCGTTCTTGCTGGCCGCGCCGATGCCACCGAAATAGCCGAGCGGAATGGAAATCACCAAGGCGCAAGGGCAAGAAATGACGAGGAACACCAATGCCCGGTACAGCCAATCCCGGAATTCATAATGCTCGACAAATGCCATCGGCAACAGACAAATACCGATGGCAAGAAAAACCACAATCGGCGTATATATTTTTGCAAATTTGCGGATAAACAATTCGGTCGGCGCTTTTTGAGCAGTGGCGTTTTGCACCAGCTCCAAAATCTTGCTTAGCTTGCTATCGGTATAGGCAGTGGTCACCTTGATCTGCGATACCGAATTGAGGTTGATCATACCCGCCAGTACCGTGTCGCCTTTGGCCTTGGTGTCGGGTTTGCTTTCACCGGTAAGCGCGGCAGTATTGAAAGAAGCCGTTTCAGACAGTAACTCGCCATCCAAGCCCAGCTTTTCGCCTGCCTTTAATTGAATAATATTGCCGATAACAGCCGTGTCGGCTTTGATGGTTTTTGCCTGATTGTTTTCCAGAATCGTCACTTCGTCCGGACGTTGATCGAGCAAGGATTTGATATTCGCCTTGGCGCGCTTCACGGCCAATGTCTGGAACACTTCACCCACGGCATAAAACAACATCACGGCCACGCCTTCAGGATATTCGCCGATGGAAAAAGCGCCCACGGTGGCAAGGCCCATCAGAAAAAACTCGGAAAATACCTGGCCCTTGGTCATGCTTTCAAAGGCTTCTTTGAGTACGGGAAACCCCACCGGCACATAAGCGACCACGTACCAAACAATCCGAACCCAACCGGTAAACCAGCCGGGTTTCACGTAAGAGTCCAATGCAATGGCGACAAGCAATAACGCCAGACTGATAACGGCAGGAAAAAACATTTTCAGCAAGCTGTCGCTGCCGGAAGCATGGTCATGTCCGTCATCGTCGGAATGACTATCGTCCTGGGCGTGGCTATCCTCGGGGGCATCATGCGAGCAACAACCATCGCCGCCTTTAGGCAGTTGGGTGCGTTTTTCCGCTGCCTTGTGGCCATGGTCATGACCATCATGATCGGAATGTCCGTCTTTTAATAAACGGGAGGCTCCTGCCTTTGAATAAATTTTTTCTTCCTGCGTACAGCAAAGCTGTTTGCCGTCCTTGTCGTAGGTATGTTTGTGCGGCATGTTATTTCTTCCTGATGCATTTTTTCAGCCTGTGCAGGCTGAATGCTTTTGAATGGGGGGTATCGTTAGCAAGAGAAGACACATGGTGCCCTCCTGCGATTTGATCGTCGTGAAAAGAAGCATTGAGTTGGCGCGTCATCGCCAGATCGAATGTCTTTATGTTTTTAGACGATGGGTGGTCTGAAGTTTGATCGAAACGTGATCTGGCTAAAGAAAATAGCCGAAGAAAAATAACGCATCTCCGGCTTGATAACGCCGGGCATAGTGATCAAGGGCAACACAGCAGCGGCATGATGCGAATTGCAATCCGGACAATCGCCTAGATCATCCGGAGTTGCCGGATTGGATGCATCGGTGTTGCTTAGTCTTTGTGCAATGCCGTGACTCTGGGAAGCATTGGCTAGGGTAGCTTGCTGTTTAACGGCATCGTGATGAGGGCTCAGCCCGATGCTACCAAACACCATGACAAACAAAACGAAAATATAGAATGGAAAGCCCGATGCTTTATTGAAGCGAGTAATCGATGACGAGACGGGAGCTTGCATGCCCTCAGTCTACTGATTGCCCCTGCTGTTATACAATTTCAAGCCAGAAGCCGTCAGAAAAAGGCATGTCGCCGAGCACACTCGACGACATGACCCGAGCGTCAATTGCTTTCAAGCCCCCAAATCAAATGCGCGTCCACGAGCAGACGATTGTAGGAGGTCAGTGCACTCACTCTCGCATCTAGAGCGGAATCGAGAGCTTCCACGGCCTGTCGGCGCGACAAGAGCAAAGTCTGCAAATCCACCTCACCTAACGAATAAGCACGCTGCGTCAAATTGGCACTCTCCCGAGTCTTGGCAGCACTTTCTTCGGCCAAACGCCAACGCTCGTAATTACCGGTGGCATCGGCATAGGCTTCAGCCACTTCCATCTCGATCATGCGCTGTTGACGATCCCGCAAGGCACGCGCTGTGTTGACCTGATCCAAGGCCAAGCCCAATTGATGATTGCGATAGCGACCCGGAATCGGAATGGAAAGACTCACGCCGACGATTTTTTCGTTGGAATAAGCCTCCGATGCCGTGAAAATACCTACGGTCGGATCGGGTAAACGATTGGCGCGGGCTCGTGACGCATTGAGCTCGGCTTGATCGAGTTGAAGCTGCGCCATCTTCAGTGGATCGCTGGTGGCAATGATGCGTGCTTTCCAGACCGTTTCAGGCTCGTTGATGTTACCAGGCTCCGCTAATGCCAAGGCTTGAACATCGGCACCGGGAAAGCGGATTTTCAAACTCGCGAGTGCTTTGCGTTCGTCCGAAATGGCATTGCTCAA
>CAZPCE010000262.1:0-4130 GCA_964584915.1 uncultured Arenimonas sp.
GAGTGTTTAGCTGGCAAGTTTACCGCAAGGTGCCGACATTCGCTGCGGTGTGGGGTTTGTCGGGCCCAAGGGCTCCTACATGCGTTCGACGCCGTGCACGACCGACAGGCGTCTGACGCGGCGGATGACATCGGCCAGATGCTTGCGATTGCGGACCTCGATCACGAATTCCATGATCGACATTTGCGCATCGGGCTCGCGGTATTGCACCGAATCGATATTGGAATTGCACTCGGCAATGGCAGCAGCGACCTGGGCCAGGGTACCGGGTTTGTTGTCCGTTTCGATGCGCAGACTGACGCGGTAATCGCCTTCGACGATCCTGTCCCAGGCCATCGGCACGAAACGTTCGGGATGCTTGCGGTAATCGACCATGTTCGGGCAATCCATCCGGTGCACGACCACGCCCTTGCCGGCGCTGAGGTAGCCCATGATGTCGTCGCCGGGAATGGCATAACAGCAAGCGGCAAAACTGAGCACGCCGCGTTCGCTGCCGTTGATCAGGATTTGTTCGCCGGCTCTGGGCATGCCGGTATTTTTGGTCAACGGCAAACTGTTTTCGTCTTGCACGAGGATCTGCGCGACGGCGGCCGGCATGCGATTACCCATCGCGATATCGGACAACAATTCTTCCAGTCGGCGATAGCGGTTTTCCTGCAGATATTGGTCGAGCCCGGCGCCGGCAATGCGATCAAGCGAGCTATCGAGATTCTCCAGCGCGCGGTCGAGCATGCGATGGCCGAGGTCCACCGCGTTCTCGTGTTCGAGATGTTTCAGCGAATGGCGAATGGCGGTGCGGGCCTTGCTGGTCACGACAAATTCGAGCCATTGCGGGCTCGGGCTGGCCGACGGCGCGGTAATGATTTCGACGGTTTGGCCGCTGATCAGTTTCATCCGCAACGGCACCAGTTTTTTATCGACGCGCGCGGCGACCGCGTGGTTGCCGACGTCGGTATGCACGGCGTACGCGTAATCGAGCGTGGTCGCATTGCGGGGCAGCGAGAAAATATCGCCTTTCGGCGTGAATAAATACACTTCGTCCGGAAACAAATCGATTTTGACGTTTTCAAGAAATTCGATCGACGAATCCGAATTGTCCTGCGAGTCGACCAAGCCACGCACCCAGTCCTGCGCCCGAATTTGCGCGCTGTTGCTGGTGCGCCCGGCATTCTTGTAAAGCCAGTGCGCAGCCACGCCGCGCTCGGCGATCAAATCCATTTCTTCGGTGCGAATCTGCACTTCGACCGGCGAACCGTAAGGCCCGAACAACAAGGTATGCAGGCTTTGATAACCATTGGCTTTCGGGATCGCGATGAAATCGCGGAATTTGGCATCCAGCGGCTTGAACAATGAATGCACGGCGCCGAGTGCGTGGTAACACTGCATCACTTTCTGCACGACGACACGGAACCCGAACACATCCATCACCTGGTCGAAGCTTTTGTTTTCCTGACGCATTTTGGTATAGATGCTCCAGGGTGCCTTGACGCGGCTCACCACGCGAACCGGCAATCCTTCCTGCGTCAATTTCTGTGCGAGTTGCGCTTCGATCGTTGCGAGTGCTTCGCGGCGCATGACCGGTTGGGAAGCGATGCGTTTTGCAATGACACGATGACGCATCGGATACAGCGCGCGGAAACCCAAATCCTGCAATTCGGATTTGATCCGGTTCATCCCGAGACGCTGTGCGATTGGCGCATAAATTTCAAGAGTTTCGCGGGCAATACGACGACGTGATGCCGTGCTCATCGAATCGAGCGTGCGCATATTGTGCAAACGATCCGCAAGCTTGATGAGGATCACGCGCAAATCGCGCGACATCGCCAGCATCATTTTGCGGAAACTCTCGGCAACCGCTTCCTGCTGACTTGCAAACTGAATTTTATCGAGCTTGGTAACGCCATCGACCAACTCGGCCACGGTCTCGCCAAACATCTCGACAATTTGCGAACGCGGCAAGGGCGTGTCTTCGAGCGTGTCGTGCAAGATGGCGGCGCACAGGGCTTCGGCATCGAGACGCAAATCGGCCAGTATGCCGGCGACCGCGATCGGGTGAGTGATGTAGGCTTCACCGGATTTTCGTGTCTGGCCATCATGCGCCATGGCACCGATCTGGTAAGCCTGGCGCACTTTCAGAATCTGGGCCGACGGCAAATATTCGGTGAGGCGCAATTCCAGCGCACGCACGGTATCCGGACACGGGTCCGGACAAGGCGTCAACGCGGGATCGATGGTGGCTTTTACATGAGGCATAGCCCCAGACTACTTGGCTAAGCGTTTTGCTTCAATGCCTTGCGCATAAAAAAACGACCTCGTTGCCGAGATCGTTTTCTTGAGAAGCTTTTTGTTTACTGCGCTTTCACGCTGAAACAATCAATCGTCGCCGCCTTTGGATAAATCATCGTCAACGACTTCGGCGGCAGCCCATTCCAGAGCTTCGCGTTCACGGCGTTCACGTTCGGATTTTTCGACCTGGTCGATCAATTCGGCATCGATTTTGCCGGCGGCAATTTCACGCAGCGCCAAAACGGTCGGCTTGTCTTCGTGCTCATGGTTTTCAACGGTGGATTCAACACCTTTGGCCAGCTGGCGAGCGCGCTTGGCAGCCATCACCACTAATTCAAAGCGGTTGCCCACTACATCTAAGCAATCTTCTACGGTTACACGGGCCATGATGTCTCCTGGAGGGCCGCTCGGCCGAGCGAAACCCTGAAAATCAATAAGTTACAAGGAACCGCGCATTTTACGCGCCTAAGCGGTCTGTGGCAATGATTGGCCATGTCAGAACAAGCCCGGAGAACCTTTATAACGTGACGATTCGCATTGTTTTGGCGATTCTGCGGGAGTATGTTGTCTGAACAGACCGCTTTTGGGGAGAAGCAAGATGCTTGTTCGCGCCATGGTTGCCGTCATGCTGCTGTTTTCAGCGATATCCAGCCCCGATTCGCGGGCACAAGCCACGGTAACCGAGGCGGACATAAGCCGGGCGAAGTCCGAAATTGAACTCCTGAAGCAGGATATTCAGATAAAAGAAGCCGAACTACGCCTGATGGAACTGCAACTGGCGCGGCAATCCAGCAGTCTTGCTCCGCGGGCAAAAACGGCCGCAAAGCCGATGACTTCGGACAATGCCGCTCAATCCAGGCCTGTCTCGCAGCCGGCAGCACTATCTACACCCGAACCTCTGGCTGCGCCCAAACGCGCCAATGTCGATCCGAAACCTTATGAAGCCTCCGTTACACAGCGCATCGCGATGTTCCGAACCGACGGATCCGCCAAATGGCTGGTGCTTGACGAAGAGCGGGTGGTTTTCTGGGTGCTCGACGATGAAGCCTACCTGGTAACCCTAGCGGTCACCTGCAACGGCTTGGTGGACGCAAAAAGACTGAAGCTCGAAAATTTCTCGTCAAAGGTGCGTGCAGGACACGACGGCGTGCTGTTCGACGACCAACGTTGTCAGATTCAATCGATCGACAAACTCGGTGGACGCTCCCTGCCCAAACCACCCAGAAACTAAGCTGCCGATCAAGCCAGCAAGGTCTTGATCAACTCGGCATGACGTTGCCGTTGGGCTTCGCATTTCAGGCGTTGCGCCTGGAAAATGGCGCGCAGCTCGCTGACGGCGGCATCGAAATGTTCGTTGACGATGACGTAATCGAATTCGTCGTAATGCGACATTTCTTCGCGGGCGTTGGCAAGACGCTGCCTGATGACTTCTTCGGAATCCTGTCCGCGATTGCGCATTCTGGTTTCGAGCGCGTCCTTTGAAGGCGGCAAAATGAAAATGCTGATCGCATCCGGCAATTTTTCCCTGACCTGGCGTGCACCCTGCCAATCAATCTCGAGCAGCACATCCTTGCCTGCGGCCAATTGCGGTTCGACCGATTGCTTGGCCGTGCCTTTGTAATCGCCGTGCACGAGCGCATGTTCGAAAAAATCGCCGTTGGCGATCATGGCCTCGAATTCTTCCTTGCCGATGAAATGGTAATGCTGGGCATGGCGTTCGCCCGGCCGTGCCTTGCGCGAAGTAAACGAAATCGACAGGGCGATTCCGGTTTCACGCGATAAAACCGCGTTCACCAGACTGGATTTTCCTGCCCCTGAAGGCGCTGCGACAATGTATAAAGTTC
>CAZPCE010000263.1:0-4119 GCA_964584915.1 uncultured Arenimonas sp.
GTCGAAATAAATCTTGTCGATCGTGCCACCGGTGGTGACGATTAGTAATTCATCCATTGCGAATTCCAGAAATATTCAAGGCATTCAAGCCGTTTTTTCAGCGGGCTTTTTGCTGAAACGCGCCTTCATGCCGTCCCAGCTGGCCGCCATGATAACCCATACCGAAATCAGCGCTTCGCCGATGCCGAGCGGCCATATTTCCGGCAGTGTCCACGCTTCCATCACGCCATGGCAAAAATAGAAAAGCGCCAGTGTTCCGCCCCAGAATGCAAACGTGCGGTGTTTCAGCAACATCAAGATGCAAACCGGAATCAGCGGAAGCGAAAAAAACAGGGTGACCAGCCAGGCGGACAGGGTTTCCGGCGGCGCCATCAGGCAATGCCAAAACACCTGGTATGCCAACAACGCAATGATCCCGAGCGCAGTCCAGCGTTTGGATAAACTCATGCCGACAGTTTCCTTGCCGTTTCGGCGACGCGTTTGCCGAGTGCACGCGCCAATTGCATTTCGTCGGCGCTGAGTTTTGCATCGTCTTCGCCGCCGGCAACATGGCTCGCGCCATAGGGCGTGCCGCCGGTTTTCGTGGTCGATAGCGCAGCCTCGGTAAACGGGATGCCGACAATGAGCATGCCGTGATGCAACAGCGGCGTCATCATCGACAGGAGTGTGGATTCCTGTCCGCCGTGCATCGTGGCGGTCGAGGTAAATACCGCAGCAGGCTTGCCGACCAAGGTGCCGCTTGCCCATTCGGCGCCGAGCGTATCAATGAAATGTTTGACCGGCGCCGCCATGTTTCCGAAACGCGTCGGACTGCCGACGATCAGGCCGGCGCATTCCTGCAAATCTTTTTTCTCGACGTAGGGAGCGCCTTCCTCGGGCACCGGCGGCGCCGCAATTTGAGTGACGGGTGCCACTGCCGGTACCGTGCGCAGACGCGCCTGCAAACCGCCTTCTTCAACACCTCGCGCTATTTGCCGGGCCAGCGCAGCGACCGATCCACCGCGTGAATAATATAAAACCAGAATCTCTTGCATACGCGCTCCCAGGCAGTCTGCGTAGCCTAACCTATGGGCCGGCTCGGGTGCAGTCTGTTAATCTTGCGCCATGACCTTTATAGACACCGTGAAGCACCGGCTAAGTCGCACCGACTGGTATCGGCTTCAGAGTTTTTCCCGCTTCATCACCAAGCGTTTCATCGATGACCGACTGTTTGCGTCGGCCGGTGCGCTGGCTTACACCACCATGTTTGCGCTGGTCCCGTTCAGTGCGGTGTTTCTGGCGGTGATGTCGGCGTTTCCGGTGTTCGATGAATGGACCGGCGCGCTGATCAATTTCGTGTTCAATAATTTCGTGCCCAGCTCGGCGCGCCAGATCGAACAATACGTGATGGGTTTTTCGGCATCGGCCAAATCGTTGACGGTAGCGGGCATCACGGCATTGCTGGCATCGGTATTGCTGACGATGTGGAGCATCGAGCGCACTTTCAACCGCATCTGGCGAGTGCCGACGATCAGACCCAAGTTCACCCGCTTCCTGTTGTATTGGGCCTTGCTGACGCTCGGTTCGATTCTTACCGTCGCGGCGATTTCGGCGTCTTCCAGTTTGTTTGCCTATGCCGAACTATCGGGTTTGCAGACGCAGGGCCTCAGCAACATCTTATTGCGCTGGTCGCCCTTCCTGATCGAATTGTTCGCGATGACCGCCGCCTATTGGCTGATACCGCACAGGCAGGTGCCGTTCCGTTTTGCGGCCGCCGGCGGTTTGCTGGCTGCCTTGTTGTTTGAAGGGCTGAAATTCGGATTTACCAGTTATATCCGGAACACATCTTTCGAGCAGCTTTACGGTGCCTTGGCATTGATTCCGATTTTCATGGTCTGGTTATATTCGAGTTGGGTCGTGATTTTATTCGGTGCATCGGTTGCCGCCAGTTTGTCGGCATTCCGCTATCAGCCGCGCATTCACCGCTTGCCGACCGGGCAGGAGTTTTACGCCTATCTGCGCTTGCTGGGCCGCCTTGACGCTTGCCGTGGCACCGGGCACGGCCTGCATTTGCAGCAGATGCAGGAGATCGAACCCATGATGACCGACGACCTGCTGCAGCAATTGCTGTCGGGTTTGTCGAGCCTGCATATCGTGATGCGCAGCGAGAACGGCAGCTGGGTATTGACCCGCGATTTGAATGCCGTGTCGCTGAATGAACTTTATGAACGCCTGCATTTGCGTATTCCGACCAGACAGGTAAATTTGCCCGGTAGCGACGATGTCTACGGCAAGGCGGCCATCGATGCCTTGTCGCATCTTCGCGAACCTTTGGACGAACCACTCGGCCGCAGCGTCGGCAGTTTTATCAAACCCATCAAGGAAGTACAGCGTGAAAAATAAGATCGGACTCATTGTCGCCATCATGGTTTGCCTCGGCGCCTGCGATAAAAAAGAAACGGCACTGGAAGCGCCGCCGGCACCGGAAATCAAGGCAGCGGCAACCGAGCCGGCAGAGGCGGCTGCACCTGCAAAAAAACCGGAAGTGCCGACGCTCGAAGTCACCACCTACGACGGAAAACCCTACAAACTCGCGGACCATCGCGGCAAATGGGTCGTGGTGAATTTCTGGGCCACCTGGTGCGAACCGTGCAAGAAGGAAATTCCCGACTTCAACAAGCTCGATGCCGAGCGCGACGATGTCGAATTCATCGGCTTGGCCTATGAAGAAATCGAGCGCGCCGACATGGATGCGTTCCTGAAAGTCATTCCGATCAATTACCCGATGGCGATTCTGGACGTTTACAGTCCGCCGGCCGATTTCGATACGCCGGTCGGTTTGCCGCTCACCTACGTGATTGCACCCGATGGCAAGGTGGCGAGTAAATTCCTTGGCCCGGTGACCATGTCCGACCTGGAAAAAGTGATCGCGAGCCCGGGAAGTACCAGCGGCACAAAATGATTCGCCGGCAATTTACGATTTCGGGAAAAGTGCAGGGTGTCTGGTTCCGTGGCAGCACCCGTGAGCAGGCCCTGACATTGGGCTTGACCGGCTACGCAAGCAATCTCGCCGACGGCCGCGTGGAAGTGCAGGCGCAAGGCGATGCTGAAGCGGTGGGCAAATTGGAACAGTGGTTGCAACACGGCCCGCGGCTCGCGCAAGTCAGCCATGTCGATGCCATCGATATCGAACCGGCATCTACGGATTCCGGATTTTGCATTCTTTGATCGATTGCGGTTCGCGCAATCTTATGAAATGGGTTTTACCGGGCCGGTAAATTTTTCCTTGCTGGGCTTGCCTTTCAATGGCGGAAATTCCATCTTCACGTCCGGCAATTTGTGGTCGGGAATGCGCTTCAGCAAATCCTGGATCATGGTCAGCCGGCCACGTTTCTGGCTGTTGAAATCCACCACCGTCCAGGGCGCGTATTTGGTGTGGGTAGCGGCAAACATGTCGTCGCGGGCCTTGCCGTATTCGACGTATTTTTCCCGCGCCTGGATATCGATCGGCGACAGCTTCCAGCGTTTGGTCGGGTCCTTCACGCGTTCGGCAAAACGCTCTTCCTGTTCTTCCTGATCCACCGACAGCCAGTATTTGAATAACAGGATGCCTTCGTCCACCAGCATCTTTTCGAAAATAGGTACCTGCTTCAAAAACTGCGTGACTTGTTCCGGTGTGCAGAAGCCCATCACTTTTTCGACGCCGGCACGGTTGTACCAGGAGCGGTCGAACAGCACCAATTCACTGGCGGACGGAAGGTGGGCAATGTAGCGCTGGAAGTACCACTGCGAGCGTTCGCGGTCGCTGGGCTTGGACAGGGCCACCACGCGGCACTGGCGCGGGTTCAGCGTCTCGGCAATGGCGCTGATGACACCGCCTTTGCCTGCGGTGTCGCGCCCTTCGACGATCACCAGCACGCGCTTGCCGGTGTCGTGTAGCCAGCGTGCCACCTGGTTCAATTCGACCTGCAATGGTTCCAGCGCTTTTTCGTAGTCCTTGGTTTTCATTGGGTTTCCTTGTGTGTGTTCGTAGCAGCGCCTTTAGGCGCGATAAATCCCGCCAGATCTGTCGCGCCGAAAGGCGCTCCTACAGAATCATTCCCGCAATCGGGGTCTCAGGTTTGCCAGATTACAGGGTTT
>CAZPCE010000264.1:0-4110 GCA_964584915.1 uncultured Arenimonas sp.
AAGGCGTTGAAGGCTCGACCGTTTCGACCGCATTCCTGATCGACGATGTCAGCCTCAAATAAGTTTCATGTTTGATGATGTGAAAAAAGGGAGCCTGATGGCTCCCTTTTTTTTGGATCATGTCGATCCGTTTGACGCTGTGATCGACTTTTTGCGTTTCCAAAGCGTTCTTGTCAGCCAGTAAACCAGCATGGCCAATACGATGAGTACCGGAATGGCGAGCAAGCCGGATTTTCGAAGCGGCTCGGGAAAGATTTTGGCCTGGCCTAGAAAAAAAGAGGTGGTGGCCAGCCACATCGCGAAAGTCATTCGCCATAGATGCCTGGCAATCCGTTGCGCGCCCTTGATGCTGCCGGCAAAAAGCAGGCGTGCATCAAGCAATGCACCCACGAGGCCGACTGTGCCGAACATGAAAAGCGGCGGCGCCGGAATTTTATCCACCCTGCCATTGGGATTGTTCAATGCTTCGAAGCCAAGACTGAAGGCATAGCCGCTCGCGGCAAATGCCATCAGCATGAACATCGTTGATGCCAACCGTGTTTGTTCTACCGGCAGCTTGACGGTGATCAGGCCGGTACACACCAGATAAAAAGTCAGCGTCCCGGCGACGACATTGACGCGGTTGGGAACAAACAGGGATGCCATCAAGACGGCACTGGACGTCATCACCATCATGGCGATGACGAAAACCATTCCGCTTTTTCTGTGTAGCGGCGATCCCTTCGCGGAATACAACGCGACAGCTCCGGCAACAAGCGATAGCAGGCCGGCAATGATATGAATCCATTTCATCGTAGTTACCCATGGTGCTGATTCGTGAATGGAATCAATCTCGTCGATCTTGATTGCATGGAAAAGCAGTTTGCGACGAATGACGGCAAATCGGCATCGAGTGACGGCGCCGGCTGACGAATGCCGATGACGACCTGCCATTGCCGAAAGGTATCGTGAAGCGCATCGGGATTTCGTCATTCGTCATTGCCAGGCGTAGTTCATGCGGAGGGAATCGTGGTTCGTCCGGTATTGCTTCCAAAAGATTTTCCGTCTGGTAACACTGGCAGATAAAACACAGGGCAGAAATCTCGATGACGCAATCTTCAGACATCATAAAAACGCTACCCGCACCTTTCGAGGATGGCGATATATTTTCAAATGCTTCGCTAAAAAGAGCGGGGTCTCTGCTCAAAGCGGCCGCAACATCGTGGTTCGTGGTCGCATTCGCGGGACAATTGATGTTTGTCGTATACGTGATGGGCTTTTACGGAACGGCCGCCTTGCGCGGCGAGTTCGAAGCCTGGAACCAGGTATTGCCGCACGGTTACGAGGCCGGCAATACGTTTGGCAATCTGCTCGTATCGATGCATTTGCTGTTTGCGGTGATGATTACGGTCGGCGGGGCATTGCAATTACTGCCGAAACTGCGGCAGGTCGCTCCCGCATTTCACCGTTGGAATGGCAGGGTGTATGTGAGTTCCGCATTTCTGATGGCTGTTGGCGGCATCGTGATGGTGCTGACGCGCGGCGGCAGTGGCGGGCAATGGCAACACGTTGCGATCATCATCAATGGCTTGCTGATTCTGCTTTGCGCTGCAATGACCTACCGTCATGCAAGTGCACGCCGACTTGATCTGCATCGGCGCTGGGCTTTGCGATTGTTTCTGGTGGTTAGCGGAGTCTGGTTCTTCCGGGTCGGCTTGATGTTCTGGATCGTGGTGAATCAGGGACCGGTCGGCTTTGATCCGGAAACCTTTCGCGGTCCCGCGTTGACGACACTGGCTTTTGCCCAGTACATCGTGCCCTTGATCATGCTCGAACTCTATTTCCGTGCGCAGGCGAGCCATGTGGCCACCGCCCGTATCGCCGTGGCCGCAAGCCTGATTCTCTGGACTTTACTCACTGCTGCCGGTGTTGCAGCGGCGTCCGTGATCCTGTGGTTGCCCAGACTGGCATGAGTGCGTGAAATGTTGTCTGCGTAGCAATGAAACAAAGGACCGGTTTGTTGGTATCTTTCCACCATGACTTCTGAAGCCGCCACCTCGCCGCCGAGAGGCCTGGCGCGCGTGCTGGGCTGGCGCCGGCTCCGCGTTGTATTGATCACCAGCTTAGTGATTAGCCTGCTGTTGCTGCCTTCCTGGAAAGCGCCCTGGTTTGTGCTGTACGTGCGCCTCGCGTTTCTCGGTTTGGTGCAATTGCTGGCGTTTGGTTTCTTCGAAGTCTGGCCAAGGCGATTGCCGAATTGGATGGCGCGCTGGGTATTGCAAGTGGCGAGCGTTGCCTTCGTTGTGCCGTTTGCGGTTGCGATGGCATATACCTTCACGACGATCGGCGATGCCGTGCCCTGGATCAAGGATGGCGATCGCTTGAGTGGTTTCGGCATGTTGTGCGGTTTGGGTGTATTGTGGCTGACGTGGATAGCGATGTCGGCGCTTTATCGTCATATCAACGGTATGGCGCAGCGGCAGGCATTGGCATTCGAACTTGAGCGCAGCGAATTCGAACGCAATGCGCTCGACTCGCGTTTGCGCTTGTTGCAAGCGCAAGTCGAGCCGCATTTTCTTTTCAACACCTTGGCGAATGTACGCGAATTGGTGGATTCCGGATCACCGCAAGCTTCTGAGGTGCTTGGCAGCCTGATTTCATACCTGCGCGCCGCAGTACCGCGTTTGCAGCAACCGGGTACAACGATGTCGCAGGAAGTCGAATTGGTTCGTGCCTAACTTGAAGTGATGCATATGCGCATGCCCGATCGCCTGCAGTTTTCCCTGCAGGTGGATGATGCGGCCTTGTCCATTATCTGTCCGCCAATGACCTTGCTGACGCTGGTTGAAAATGCCGTTCGCCATGGCATTGATCCGAGTGAGGAGGGTGGGCGGATCGACGTGCGCATCAACATTCGCGAAGGGAGTTGCCGTATTGGCGTCACCGATACCGGCGTAGGCTTGCGTCGCGGCAGCGAAGGTTTGGGCACGGGGCTGGCAACACTGCAGGAACGGCTGCGATTGGCGTTTGGCGATGGCGTGCTTTTAAGTGTCGTTGCGCTCAAGCCGCGAGGGGTATGCGCTAAACTCGAATTTCCTTTGCAACGGAGTCAGGCATGATGGATCGTCGTCCTACCGCCTTGATTGCCGATGACGAACCCTTGTTGCGGAAGGCATTGCAGCGTCTGCTTGCCGAAGCCTGGCCTGAATTGAACGTGGTTGCGCAGGCGCGCAACGGTCGCGAAGCCATCACCCAATTTGAAGCCCTGCAGCCCGACATTTGTTTTCTCGATGTGCACATGCCCGGTCTGTCGGGTGTGGAAGCCGCCAGGGAAATCGGTCGCCGTGCGCATCTCGTTTTTGTCACCGCCTACAACGACTATGCCGTACAGGCCTTCGAACAGGGAGCGCTGGATTATCTGGTGAAACCGGTCGAAGCCAAGCGCTTGTCCGATACCGTGGCGCGTCTGCAGGAGCGCCTGAGTGCAGTGCGGCCAGCTCCGGATATTGATCACTTGCTGGAGGAATTGGTTACGCGGCTGCACAAGAAAAAAACACAGGAGCCGCTGCGCTGGATTCGCGCATCGGTTGGTCAGGCCTTGCGGCTTATTGCGGTGGATGACATCGACTTCCTGCGTTCCGATGAAAAGTACACCCTGATCGCCTGGCGTGGCGATCAGGGCAAGCCGGGCGAGGCCCTGATACGAACCCCGCTGAAAGAATTGATGGCGCAACTTGACGACAGGCAATTCGTCCGGGTGCACCGGTCGGTGGTGGTCAATTTGCATGCGATCAGCCATGTCATTCGCGGCGACAATGAAACGGCCGATATCCATCTGAAAGGACGCAGCGAAGTATTGCCGGTCAGCAGGAGTTATCTGCATCTGTTCCGCCAGATGTAATTGGCTGTACCCGCTTCGATAAGCGGGTATGGGTATCGGCGTTTCAATCCGTTAATATTTATCCCTCACTTTTATTCATCGTTTTTATCCATCGTTTTTTTACTTTCACGGGATGTTTATGCAAAAAACGTTTTCTTTCCTGATATTGCTCGTGGTATCGAGTCCGATTCTGGCTGGTGAATGCGAAGACAATTTCACCAAGTCCGGCAACCCGTTCAAGGGAGCCAATT
>CAZPCE010000265.1:0-671 GCA_964584915.1 uncultured Arenimonas sp.
CCGCGCGCCCCGTGCCGCTCGCCGCGCCGACCGGCAACACATCGCCTTCCTGCACCAGATATTCCTTCCCTTCCAGCCGCAAGCGCCCGGCATCACGCGCTCCGGACTCGCCCTTGTATTTCATGAAATCGTCGAATGCGATGGTTTCCGCACGGATAAAGCCTTTTTCGAAATCGGTATGAATGACGGCAGCAGCCTGTGGCGCGGTAGATCCGGCGCGAACCTGCCAGGCACGAACTTCCTTAACACCCGCAGTGAAATAGGTTTGCAAGCCCAGCAGCTTGTATGCGCCACGAATCAGACGATTCAAGCCAGGCTCGTCGAGACCCATTTCGGCGAGAAACTCCGCACGATCGGCATCTTCCAGCTGGGACATTTCTTCTTCGATGGCGGCCGACACCGGCACCACTTCTGCGCCTTCAGCCAATGCACGCTCGCGGACCTTATCGAGAAACGGGTTATTTTCGAAGCCATTTTCGAGGACGTTCGCTACATATAAAACCGGTTTCAGCGTTAATAAGAACAAATCGCGGATTAAAGCTTTTTCTTCCGCATCCAGACCGGCAACCCGTGCCGGCTTACCTTGATCAAGCGCTTCGCGCACCTTGGCCAAAACCGGTTTGCGCGCCTGCGCATCTTTATCGCCGGATTTAGCGAGCTTTTCGGCGCGG
>CAZPCE010000265.1:681-4106 GCA_964584915.1 uncultured Arenimonas sp.
GCCAGCTCGGTGTCGATGGTGTCGATATCCGACAGCGGATCGATCTTGCCATTGACGTGAATGATGTCGGTATTTTCGAAGCAGCGAACTACGTGGCAGATCGCATCGGTCTCGCGGATATGGGCCAAAAACTTGTTACCCAAGCCCTCGCCGCTTGCCGCGCCTGCCACCAAACCGGCGATATCGACAAACTCGACCGAGGTCGGGATGGTTTTCTGTGGCTTGACGATCTCGGCCAGCTGACCCAACCGCGGATCCGGAACCGGAACCACGCCAACATTCGGATCTATGGTGCAAAACGGGAAATTGGCCGCTGCAATGCCTGCCTTGGTTAGCGCATTGAATAAAGTCGATTTGCCGACGTTGGGAAGCCCAACAATGCCGCATTTGATACCCATGTTCGTGTTCCTGTTAAGCAGTGAATGGTCAGCGGTGACTGGTGAGCGGATGTTTCGCTCGCCAGTCACCGCTCACCGCTCACGACTTCGCCGTGTGCAACTTCGTCATTGCGTCATGAAAATTCCCTTCAACGCACAAGGGCATGACCGCGATAGCGTCATCGATGGCACGCAAAATGGAGGCCTCATCATCTTTTCCGGGCCGGCCCAGCACCCAGGGAGTTACCTTGTCCTTGTGGCCGGGATGGCCAATACCAACCCTTAGCCGGTGAAACTTGCCATGCCCGAGCATAGCTATGGTGTCGCGCAACCCATTCTGGCCGCCGTGACCACCATCGAACTTCAAGCGTGCGGTACCCGGTGGCATATCCAGCTCATCGTGCGCCAACAAACATTCTTCCGGCTCGATTTTCCAGTAACGCAATGCCGCAGAAACCGAACGGCCGCTGGCATTCATGAAAGTGGCCGGCTTCAATAAATAGACCGCCTGGCCGGCCAGCTGAATCTTGGCGGTTTCGCCATGCAGCTTTGATTCAAGGCCAAAACGCGCACCGGCTTTTTCCGCCAACGCATCAATAAACCAAAACCCGGCGTTGTGCCGGGTTTTGGCGTGTTCGGCGCCGGGATTTCCCAGGCCGACAATAAGACGTAATCCAGTTGCCATAAAAACCGGAGTGTGCGCCGAAGCGCACACCCGAGAAATTATTTCTTCTTGGCAGCAGGCTTGGCAGCCGCGGCAGCAGGAGCTGCGCCAGCTTTAGCCGACTTGGTCGAAGGCACTTCTGCGGCTGGCGCCACAACGTCTTCGGCTTCGTCTTTCGCATGCTTGGCGATAACAACGGCCAAATCGTGTTTCTTGCCGAGCTTCAATGCAGGCAAGGAAACGCCGTTCGGCAGCTTGAGATCCGACATGTGAATGATGTCGCCGACATTGAGTTCGCCCAGATCGATTTCGATAAATTCCGGCAAATCGCGTGGGAGGCACAACACTTCGATTTCATTCAATTCATGCAGAACGAGGATACCGGCGGTTTTACCAGCCGAGGATTTTTCCTGGTTCAGGAAGTGCAATGGAACGTTGAAGCGAATGGCCGTGTTTTCATCAACGCGCTGGAAATCCAGATGCAGGATGAGTTGTTTGAACGGGTGGCGTTGCATATCGCGCAACAACACTTTTTCCATTTTGCCGTCGATGCTGAGCTCGAGAATCGAGGAATAGAACCACTCGTTCTGCGTAGCCAGCCACAACGGGTTGTGGTCGAACTGAATGGAAGCCGGGGGCTGGGTGCCGCCGTAAACGATTGCCGGAGTGAAACCGCTGTGACGTAAGCGGCGGCTCGCACCTTTCCCTTCGTCTTTGCGGGCACTGGCATTAATTGCATGAGTTGCCATGATGTATCTACCTTTTCTGAATGAACCGTCTCGCGACGGCGATAACACTCACTCGCGACCAAGTGAGTGGTTTTCCGGCAGCCTTCCGGCTACCGGGAAAATTTTAATCCACGTATAACGTACTGACCGATTCGCCCAACGCAATGCGTCGAATGGTTTCGGCCAGCAATTCCGCCACGCCCAATTGGCGAATGCGGCCGCAGGCGCGGGCAGCTTCCGACAATGGAATCGTATCGGTAACCACCAGCTCATCCAGCGCAGAACCGGTGATGTTGTTGATTGCGGCGCCGGACAACACGGCATGGGTACAGTAGGCGACAACTCGTTTCGCGCCATGCTGCTTCAATGCCGCCGCCGCCGCACACAAGGTGCCGGCAGTGTCCACGATATCGTCCACCAACACGCAGGTTTTGCCTTCGACGTCACCGATGATGTTCATCACCGTGGACACGTTGGCGCGCGGACGACGCTTGTCGATGATGGCCAGCTCGGCATCGTCGAGGCGCTTGGCGATAGCACGTGCGCGCACCACACCACCCACGTCGGGCGATACCACGATCACGTTGTCGGTACCCTGATTGCGCCAGATATCGGCCAGCAAGATCGGGGATGCGTAAACGTTATCGACCGGTATATCGAAAAAGCCTTGAATCTGGTCCGCATGCACGTCAACCGTCAAAACCCGGTCGGTACCCACTGCGGAAAACATTTTTGCTGCCACTTTTGCCGTAATAGGCACTCGCGCGGAACGCGGGCGGCGGTCCTGGCGGGCATAGCCGAAATACGGGACTACCGCGGTAACACTGCCGGCCGAGGCGCGCTTGAGCGCATCCACCATGACCAGCAATTCCATGAAATTCTCTGCTGTCGGTGCGCAGGTCGACTGGATGACAAACACTTCCTGGCGCCGGACGTTTTCCTCGATTTCAACCTGGACTTCACCGTCGGAGAACTTGCCGACCAGGGCCTTGCCCATTGGCACTGACAGTTCCCGGCATACAGCCTTGGCAAGCGGAAGATTGGCGTTACCTGAGAAAACGAGCAGGTTCTGCATGCTCATGGCGGTCTTCCGATGTGGTGAATGCATTGAAATGGCAGGGGCGGAAGGAATCGAACCTACGAATGCCGGGATCAAAACCCGGTGCCTTAACCGCTTGGCGACGCCCCTACAAGTTTCGTTTTTTAGTCCAGTGCTCCAGCTGCGCAAGCAACATCGAGCGATTCACGCCGTTTGCAACCCAGGCTTTGATGCCTGAAGGCAGACGTTCATGGGCAGCTTGGGCATCGGCAAGGCTTTCAAACCTCACGAAACAGCCGCCACCAGTACCGGTCAGACTTGCCGGGCCGAACTGTGACAAAAGCTTGAGCAGTTGATCAACCGCGACTTCTTTTGCCCGCAGAACCGGCTCGAAGGCATTTCCGAGCACTTTTCCTGTAACGAAGTCGGCTATTGTCGCCGGAGCCGCATTTCGAGTCAATTCCAAAGATTGAAAAAGTTCGCGAGTCGGCACGCTGATGCCCGAATCGACCAATAAATACGCGGCTTTCGGCAGTTCAATCGGCGATATTTTTTCGCCGACGCCTTCGGCCCACGCGCTATGACCATGCACAAAAACCGGCACATCTGCGCCAAGT
>CAZPCE010000266.1:0-4105 GCA_964584915.1 uncultured Arenimonas sp.
ATTACCAAAATGCGTTCATTCCGTTTTTCGGAATACCGGCGGCAACCTTGACCGCAACGCCGGGAATCATTGAGCGCAGCGGTGCCAGGATGTTGCCGTTCTGGTTTTACCGGGATGCCGATAGCCGGTATCAAATTACGATTGGGGAAGCCTGGGGAAATTGGCCAAGCGGCGATGCCATTGCCGATACCCGTCTCTACATGCAAAAGCTTGAAGCGGTTGTGCGCGAGCATCCCGAGCAATATTTATGGGTGCATAGGCGATATAAGACCAGGCCGGCGGGTTCGCCGGATATTTATTCGTAAGAGCGACGGAAGTCGCGATAGATTCCGCCGGACCTGTCGCGACTTCCGTCGCTCCTACGAAGAGATCACGAATAATGCGTCGATTTTCCATCCGGCGTTCTTTTGAAGCGCTGGTGGATCCATAAATATTGCTCCGGTGCCCGGCGAATCAATTGCTCCATAGTCGCCATGATGCGTGCGGTATCTTCGGTCGCATCCTTGCCGGGAAAGTTTTCAAGTGCCGGCCATATCTCCAGGCTATAACTGCCATCGGCATTGCGTTGATGAAAAAACGGCAGCACGCCGGCGCCGCTCATTCTCGCCAATTGATGGGTTGAAGTAAGACTGGAAGCTGGCTGCTTGAAGAAAGGCACGAACACGCTTTCGCCGCGGCGGGTTTCCTGGTCGGGTGCAAACCAGAGCACGCCGCCTTGTTTCAGGCAGCGCAGCGCGGGCCGTAATTCATCGCGACTGAACATGTATTTTGTGTAGCGCGCGCGCGCTTTTTTCACGGCCCATTCCAGCGCTTCCGATTCATGCGGGCGATACATACCGTTGATTTCGACGTCGCGGCATAAAAGACGAACGCATATTTCCAGCGTAGTGAAATGCGCCGATACCAGGATTACACCTTTTCCGAGTGCCTGTGCAGCCTGAAGATTTTCCAGGCCCTTCAAGGTATAGGCAGGGTCGTTGGGGCCCAGCCGCCCCCACCATGCGCGCAAAAATTCGAATACACCCAGGCCGAGTGCGGTAAACATGTCGTGCAGCATGCGTTCGCGCCGCGTTTCGTCGAGCTCCGGAAAACACAATGCGATATTGGTGCGTGCGTTGCGGCCACGCCGCCACATCAAAGCCTGCATCAATCTTCCCAATGCCCTCCCGCCGAGTGTTTGCAGTCGCGAGGGCCAATGCGCCAGCGTCCATCCGAATGCGATGGCTATCCAGTTGGGCCAATGTCGCGGGCCGAGCGGTGGTTTGCTGCTTTTGTTTTCATCCGTCATTGTGAAATTCTAACCCGCTTTCATGCGGGCTCGGCTATGCCTAGGGCTTATTCAAGGATAAGCTCTTGCCCCATGAGCCTGACCTTTTTACAACGCATCAGCCTGGCTGCTTACTCGCTGGTGATGTATGCGTTGACGCCACTGACCCTAATCCACCTTGTTTCGCGCGGTTTTAACCAACGCGAATATTTCAAGCGCTGGAGCGAGCGCTTTGCGATGTATCGCGCTCCTGCCAAGGCACCCTGCCTGTGGCTGCATGCCGTGTCGGTCGGTGAGGTCAATGCGATCACGCCTTTGTTGCAGCGATTGCGCATGTATTATCCCGACACGCCGTTATTGATTACCACGACAACGCCGACCGGATCGGCCCGCGTGAAAGCCTTGTTTGGCGAACAGGTACAGCATGTCTATTTGCCTTACGACACGCCCGGTGCAGTCAATTATTTCCTGAATTATTTCCAGCCTAAAATCGCGATCATCATGGAAACCGAAATCTGGCCGAATCTATTTGCCGAAATCGGCAAGCGCCATATTCCGCTGCTGATCGTGAATGCACGTCTGTCGGAAAGATCAATGCGCGGTTACCGGGTGATTGCCTGTCTGATAAATATTGCAATGGCTGCGGTGACACAGGTTGCCGCACAATCGCTGACGGATTTGAAGCGTTATCAAAAACTGGGCATCAAGCCAAACCAGGGCCAGGTAACGGGCAATCTGAAATTCGATGTCGAGCTGCCGACCAAATTGAGCGAGCAAGCTACCCATTGGCGTGCCGATTGGGGTGCGCGCCATGTGTGGATTGCGGCGAGCACGCATCCGGAAGAAGAAGCGGTGGTGGTGGCGGCGCACCGTAAAATTCGCGAGCGACATCCGGATTCCTTGCTGCTATGGGCGCCGCGGCATCCGGAACGTTTCGAATCGGTAATGGAGTTGGTTACCGAGCAGCAATGGCGGGTGACGGACCGCGTCGCACATCGGCAACCGGGCAGGGATTCCGACGTGTTCATTATCAATACGCTGGGCGAGTTGCTCGCGTTTTATGCCTGTGCCGATGTTGCCTTTGTCGGAGGCAGTTTCCAGGCGATCGGCGGGCATAATTTACTCGAACCCGCTTCGCTGGCCATTCCATCGGTCGTCGGTCCCCACACCTTCAATTTTGTCGATATTACCCAGTTGTTACTGGATGTAGGGGCTGTGAGGCAATTGGAAAGACCGGAAGAATTGGCGGATGCGATTCTGTGTTTTCTCGATGACAAAAAATTGGCGCAGCAATGCGGTGAAGCAGGCCGCAAGCGGATTGAAAAGGAGCGGGGAGCGCTGGATCGCACCTTGAAGTTGATCGGACAATATTTGAAGTGATCTATAAAAAACGGCGCCATCGGCGCCGTTTTTATTTCGAAGCGGATTGTTCGACTCAGTTGTTGATCAATGCGGCTTCCGCATCCACGGTCAAACTGCGGTTCACGTTTTGCACGTCGCTCAGTTCCAGCACGCCGGCAGCCTGGCGCAGGCGCAGAGTGTTCACGAGGAACGCATGGCGGGCGCGGGCATATTCTCGTTGCGCCAAATACAATTGTTGCTGGGCAATCAGCACGTCAACAATGGTGCGGGTGCCGACTTCGAGACCGGCTTCGCCGGCTTCATAAGCCGCTTGTGCAGAAACGACCGCCAAACGACGGGCTTCGACTTCTGCCTGACCCGCCACCAGTGAGCGATAGGCGTTTCGTGCGGATCGCGTAATCGCGCGTTTTTGTTGTTCCAGTTGATCGGCGGCGATATCACGCTGGTTAATGGCTTGACGAACGCGAGATTGGGTCGCAAAACCGCTGAAAATGGGAACGCTTAATTGCACACCAATATTTCTGCTGATGCCGCCATTGTCGAATGTATTTATAGCGGCGGGTGGCTGCAGCCCTTGGCTTGAGCCATAGCCACCGCTGCTCCGCCAGCTGGCGGTTGCGTCGAGTGTCGGATAGTGCGCGGCGCGGGCTGCGTCAACATCTTTTTCCGCGGCAGCCAATGCTTTTTGTTTTGATTGCAGGCTTGGATTTGAGTCCATGGCCAACGCTACCCATTGTTCCAGAGTACGGGTATCGTCGTTCTGTGGTTGATAGTTGGATGCCAGTCCACGAATGTTCTCGATCGGCTGTCCGGTAATTTCCGAAAGTGCTTCATTGGCATCGTCGAGGGTATTGGCAGCGGTGATGGCATTGGCTCTGGCGCTATCGTAACGTGCACGAGCCTCGTGCACGTCGGTGATGGGTGCCAAGCCCACTTCCAGTCGTTTTTCAGCCTGGTCAAGCTGACGCTTTACCGAGCGTTCTTCGGCGCGCGATGAAGCAAGTGTTTCGATTGCGGTGAGTACATTGAAGTAAGCATCCGCAGTTCGCACGATCAGTGCATCGTTCGCTGCATCGAAATCGGCTTCCGCCTGAGATGCGCGAAATTTACTGGCGCCCAAGCGTGCATAATCACCGCGGTCATAGATGCTTTGACGAAGGTTGAAACCGTAGCTTCGATCGGTTGAATCGCGGGTATTGACGGATGCGGGCTGCACTTGCGAACCAAACACTTGCGAGCCATAGCTGTCTGAATTGCTATTGCTGTAACTGGCATCGCCGCTCAATTGAGGCAATAGAGCCGAGCGCGATTGGACAACACCTTCACCCTGGGCATTTTTTTGCGATTCGGCCGCAGACAATACTGGGTCGCTTTGGCGAGCAAGTTCATAGGCCTGGAGCAAATCGGTGGCCTGCGACTGCGCGCTGATTCCGGTCAGTAATAAAGCTAAAGCGAGAGGGTGCAAACGCATAGTGA
>CAZPCE010000267.1:0-1709 GCA_964584915.1 uncultured Arenimonas sp.
ATGCGTAGCGGATTGCAGTCTGTTGTGGCTGACTACCACCGGTTGCTTGGCGAAAATGATCCTGACGCGTTTTCAAATTTTGGTTTTGCACTGCGTATCAACAACCTGAAAATAAGTTGCTCAACGTTGGTGGTTGATATTGTCAGCCGAGCCATGCTGATTTGCGGTATTGCAGGCTACAAGAATGACTCGAAGCTAAGTCTTGGCAGACACTTGCGTGATGCATACGGTGCCAGCCTGATGGTGAATAACGATCGGATTCTTGGGCAAAATGCCACGATGCAGATCGGCCAACGGGAGTGAGGACAAAATGTGTCTGAATCATGTCGATGATGCTTACAAGGGCTATCAGGATGAACTGGTCGCGGCTGGGTTGTTGATTCCTCTTGGCGTACGCGGCGTGTATGGGCGCAGCGGTACCTTTGAACGGGTAGTGGAGCGATTCGATGCGCTTGTCACCCGCATGGGCGCAGACTTGAACCCTGAAGTGATGCGATTCCCACCAATCTTCAGCCGCCACCATTATGAACACATTGATCACATCAGTAATTTTCCGGATTTGATGGGTTCAATCCACACATTTCTTGGTGGCGACAAAGAACACCGTGAAATGTTGGAGATTTTTGAGCGGAATGAAGACTGGACTCGTTCACTTGCTCCCGCCAAGGTGATGATGGTGCCGGCAATTTGCTACCCGCTTTACCCAACAGTTACGGGAACGTTGCCGCCAGGAGGTCGCCGCTTTGACCTGCAGGGCTTTGCCTTTCGCCATGAGCCGTCGGACGACCCGGCTCGCATGCAGATATTCCGCATGCATGAATTTGTTCGCATTGGGTCGCCGAAAGAGGCTTTTGAGCATCGCGCGTATTGGCTGGAGCGCGGCAAGGAAATCTACAGCCAGGTCGGCCTCAATGTTGAAGTTGTCGTTGCGAATGACCCGTTCTTTGGGCGCGGCGGAAAAATTCTGAAGTCCACACAGCGCGAACAGGACCTGAAATACGAGTTTGTCTATCCAATTTGTTCTACCGACAAGCCAACTGCTATTGGCTCATGCAACTATCACCTGGATCATTTCGGTTTGGCTTTTGATATCAAGACACATGATGGCGCCGTGGCGCACAGTTCTTGTGTCGGTTTTGGCTTGGAACGCATTGCGCTGGCCCTGTTCAAGACGCATGGGTTTGAGTTGGTCAAATGGCCAGCGGGGGTTCGCGCTGCCCTTGCGCTGGACTGAGTTCAAGCAGTATGGCGCGCGTTACCGATCTGAGTCCGGCCACCTACCAACGCCACTTGATTCACGGTGAGCAACGAGTATGGCCTGAAACCAATTGCTATACAGATGTCATTATTGAATTGCTGCATGGGTTGGGGCGTGAGCCGATCGCGGCACTGCCCTTTGCCTTCGCAATTGATTTTGAAGGGGACCAGTGGACTTTTTTCAAGTTTCCGGATTCGGATCTCGATGAGCTATATGGCTTCGATGTTCAGGAATTGGCAATTTGGAGGCCACTGGTTGACCACATAGTTGAGCAGGTTGATGCAGGAAGGCCTGTACTGGTTGAGCTGGATTCTTTTTTTCTGCCAGATACAGCCGGCAGTGCATACAAGCTTTCTCACGTGAAAACGACCGTCGCAGTTAATGAGATTGATCCCGTACGGCGCCATTTGGGATATTTTCACAATCAGGGATATTTCGAGCTTCAGGGTGA